>DASYHR010001184.1:0-3959 GCA_035998385.1 Dyadobacter sp.
GGATGAAATCCTACATTATTAAGCCCAGCCTCCCGAACCATGGCTTCAAGCTTCTCTTTCGCTCCACCGCTGCCAACTATGATAAAGTGTATATGATCCTGACCCTCAAAATGCTTCGCAACTTCAATGATTATTTCCAGACCTTGCTTTTCGCCTAGATTGCCAGAATACATAATTACGCTCGCTGTATCTGGAATCCCGAATTCCCTGCGAAGAGACTGGCTGATAGGTAAGGGCTTCACTGCGCTTTCATCCACCCAGTTAGGGAACTGCCATATTCGATCAGGTGAAATGCCTTTTTGTTCTATCTTTCGCTGCATTCCTGTACTGATGGTAGAAACTACATCTCCCTTTTCAAGAAGATATTTTTCAGTTCCAAACATGACATCCAGAAACCGCTTACTTTTTATCATACCCAGATCCTTTGCGGCGTCTACCTGAAGATCCTGAATATGGTTGATAAGCTTAGCACCTTTAAACTTGGCATAAAGCATCGGAAGGAGACCAAGATGAAAAGGTGGACTTACGCAGAAGACAACGTCATATTTCTTTTGGAACAGTGATGCAAACCACACGGGAAGTATTGCAGCAAGAAAAGTAAATTCATGAATTATACGTTTCAACGCAGTTACCTGAGCTGGTACGTATAATGGACAGCGATATACGTTAACCCCATCAAGTATCTCTCGTACCCACATTTTTCCCCTGTATTTCGCGTGCACTCGCCATTCCGGATAGTATGGAAGGGCTGTAATCATTGTCACCTCGTGACCTTCGCCTGCCAACCATGCAGCCATCTCACCAGTATATTTTCCTATGCCCGTTAGTTCCGGTGCATAGTTGATTCCAAAAATAAGTATCCGCATAATTTTAAGATTCTTTACAACGTCGATATAAATAACACAGTCCGAAGCCTGTGATAATTCCTGTGGCTGTTCCGGTAATTCCCCAAGCAATGTCCCGAAGGTCAAACGTCCTTTTGGGAAGAAATAACTGACCGACTTCTGCGACGATGACTATTAAACTTGACACCAGTAACATTATTACTCTTCTTTTAAACGGGCTGCTAGTATTGAAATACCAGATTTCTGCAATAGTTCCAAAAAACAAAAATGGTACCGCTGTTCTTAAATTAGCATTAGCATTGGCATTGGTCCATCTGCCCAACCAAGCTGGGAAAATACCAAGAAACCCAATTTCTGGGCTTGGTAGCCAACTGAAATAAAATACTATTGTTACCAGAATAAAAACCGTCATAAAAGACGATATATTCAAGATCTTCATAAGGATTTTATTTAGTTTTTATTAACGTTGGCAGTGTTGCCCTGTATCCATTCAACCGTTTTCATCGTACCAGCTTGTCGAGTAACCGGTAAATTGGGCATTAACACTTTTATTGGTGACAAATCATGAATATTGTCAGTTGTCATATTTTTCAATCTAAAACTAGTCATTGGAAATTTAATGCCTACTAGCTTTAACGAATCTCCAACTAGTCCTGCGAGTTTGAAAACAAAAAATGGTATTTTAGGAATTCGTATTTTTTGATTTTGTGCTATTTCATCAGCCCATTCAGATATGTCATAAGGTTCGTAATCTCCAAGGTAGAATACACTTTTATGTACTTTACTAGATTCCGACCTAAGTAGGGTTAAGGTCTGAGCAACGAAATTATCAATGTATCCATATGTTTTCTTACAGGCTTTTGCACCCATATGGAAGTACCTTTTACTAAGCACAATTTTGAAGAATAAATCATAAGGTTCGCCAAAGTAAGGTCCCCAAATCGATGTCGGCCTAATGATACTCCATACATATTTTGGATTTCTTTCTTTAATTATCTTTTCAGTCAAGACTTTACTCTCGCCATATACGGTATGTGGTGCGTAATCTTCGAAATCTAATGGGACATACCCTGGCTCACAAACATACATGGAAGATGCAAAAATCACCTGCAGCAATGACGGAAGCCGATCAAGTGTATCTAACAGATTGGTTACTCCTTGAATATTAGCTTTGTAATCATCTATTAACTTTCCATTAAGGTCTGTTCTCGCTGCAAGATGGATAACGAACTCCGGGCTAAAAGCTTTGACGGCATTGTCAAGTTCAATTGCGTTACAGATGTCTACATTCTTCCAATATTTGTTGTGTGACGCAACTTTTGGTTTTTTAGAATCTAAATTTAACACATCTTCACCACTGCTTAGGAGAGATTGTACTATGTGAGTACCGATAAATCCAGACCCACCAGTAATTAAGAACTTTGACATATTGATTTCTTTGAAGGTTATTTTAAATTCTATCCTTTATTGGCTTGGCAGGCATTCCTACACAAATTTTTCCAGAAGGCATATTTTTCAATACAGTGCTCCTGGCTCCGATGATTGTTCCTCTTCCGACTGTAACGCCAGGTGCAATATAAACATCGTTTGTCAGCCAGCACTCATTCTCTATTACTACTGGTTTACTAAAAATGTCGAATGTGACTTTTTGGTAATCGTGTCCACCGGTGTTTAGGTATACTTTATGAGCAAGCGCCACATTTTCGCCAATAGTAATTTTTCCTAAATTATATAGCACACAAGAATCTCCAATCCAACTGTTACTGCCGACTTCCAAATTCCATGGATATGTGATTGTTACACTTGACCTTATCAGTACGTCTTTACCTATTTTCGCCCCAAATAATCTAAGTAGAAATCTCCTCCAACCATATAGAAATTGTGGAGACCACGAAAATAATGTAGCCTGAATAATCCACCACAACTGAACAGTTACTTTTGATTTTCCTCTAAAATGAGGAGGAACACTAAACTTACTAAGATCTTGGTAGTTCATACGAGTCGGTGCTTTTAGGGAAAGCATATTCCGTGTTTATGGTTTTTATTAATTGCTTTGCCGCTTCAGTAGTTGAGAAGTGCTTTAAATAAACTGCTTTTGCAAAGTTACTGATATCGACCCTACGACTTGCGGGTAAGTTTAACCATCCATTCAGAAGTCGATACGCTCCCTCTAAGGTATCGTCTTCTACTAATCCTGCATCACCGTTATTTATTTCATTCCAAATATTTACCTGAGAACTGATCAAGACTGGTTTTCGGCAGGCAAGTGCTTCAACAACTGCTATCCCGAAATTTTCTTGATGACTTGGTAAAATGAAAGCTTCGCATCTGTAAAATGCCCCCCATTTAGCATCTCCACTCAGCATCCCAGGAAAAATTATATTCTCATCATTAGCCGCAAGTTCCTTCATCTTCTTCCCGTAAACTCCGTCCATTCCAGGACCAGCAATTATCAATTTAGGAAGATTTTCTCGCTCAGCTTTTAGCTTTCTGTAGGACCTAATAAGTAAGTCGACGCCCTTTTTTACATCTATGCGACTCAAAAATAGAATGTATGGATGATCGGCTGCTTCAGGGCATTTTTCTTTCAAAGCGTTATACATATCATCATTGTATTCCGGAGGTGGCAGAATACCGTATCCTACATTAAATTCGTTTTTGGGGTGATAGGGCTGGAAGGGTATTCTTGCTAGCTTAAGTTCTTCCTCACACGTAAATAGAATGCCATCAGCTTCATTTATCACGTCTCCCTCTATTAACTTCCAGTATAACCAGTTTCTTATAGCTTTCAATTTTCTACCTTTTGCCTGCTGGAACCAAGGGTCTAGCATTCCATGTGGCATCACGTACAGCTTAGGATTATTCTTATCAGAAGACTTCTTCTGTAAAAGCCTAACTACCTTATTAACTGCATAAGAATGATATTGCCATAAGCCATGGATAATTATGGAGTCAAAGCGATAAGAATTTTCCAGTAGCCATGGAATAAGCGTTGCACTGTAATTCCATGGGCCCTTACTTGGACCAATTGCATTAATTTTAAAGGAGTCTCTCCCTAAATACTTAGAAGTAGGAGAGTCAAGACAGGTAACCTCATTGTAAACGCCTAATTTG
>DASYHR010001191.1:0-3697 GCA_035998385.1 Dyadobacter sp.
GAAGATAATTTCTACGGAATGAAAACGACCGTAAAACCAATCAAAAAACTTGTCCAAAGCGGATTGCTGGGCTGGCCGCTCAAAGTAACAGTGAGCCGTCATACCGGATTTGACTGGAAGTTTTACTGGGTTGGAAAAACAAATAATGAGCCTCAGCAGATACCTGCTGAACTTGACTATGACATGTGGCTGGGGCCTGCTCCCTACAAGCCTTACAGTGCACACCGTGTACACCAGACGTTCCGTGGATATTGGGATTATGATGGTGGGGGATTGGGAGATATGGGGCAGCATTACATTGATCCGATTCAATATTTTCTTGGGAAGGATGATACAAGTCCGGTGAGCGTTGAAATAGATGCACCTCAGCAACATGCAGAAGCCGTGGGTACATGGAGACGTATCACCTACACGTACGCTGACGGTTGCCAGATTGTATTGGATGGAGAAGCGAAAGACGATAAAGTGGCCTACATAGAAGGGCCGAAAGGAAAACTATATCCTAATTTCCAGTCTGATATTCCCGATCTGCAAAAGAAGTTAGCAGCGTTCCCTGATCCGGAACCTCAGGTTACCGATTTTGTCGAAGCTGTTAAAAAGAGAAAGAAATTTGCACTGAATGAAGAAAACGGACACCGTTCCTGCACGATTGTCAATATGGGATTGATCGCATTGCGTTTAGGAAGGTCGCTGAAATTCGATCCGGACATGCAGGAATTTATCGATGATGAAGGAGCAAACCGACTCATTGATCAACCCATGAGAGGTCCCTGGACTATGTAATTTTGTTTCTCTTAATTGTAAAGCTAATCTCTTCCGGACCTGTATTGATGGTCTTCCGATATGAAAAAATACTTTTATTCTATACTGATACTTTGCCTGATGCTCACCGAGAGCATGGCTCAACTTGATAAAAACAGGACAACTGCTACGCGTATTGCAGATTTGCTTGCTCAGGTCCCTGCCGAAAATGCCTCTGCATTAAATAAGAATATGGAAGAAATTGCTGAGCTGGGTAAGTCTGGTATCGTGCAAATCGCCTCCATGCTCACAGCTCCCGGGAAAGGTGATAATTCTAAAATTCAATATGCATTAGGTGGTTTTACTTACGCTGCCACACAGTCGGGGAAAGAAGCCTGGCGTAAGCTGGCGGCCGAAGCGTATGGAGAAGCTTTGTCAAAAGTGAGTGATCCTGACAGCAAGGCGTTTTTGATATACCAACTGCAAACCGTGGGTAAAGATGAGTCTGTAGATGTGCTTAAAGGTTTTCTGGCACATGAGGGACTTTCCGGGCCAGCTTCCAGAGCATTGGCACGAATCGGTACTCCTATTGCGGGAGCGGCCTTGTTACAAGCGTTAAACGGAGCGGAAGGGCATGTATTGGTTGGGCTTACCGAGGCACTGGGAACAGCCCGTTATAAAGAAGCTGTGCCGGCGATCGAAAAATCCGCAACCAGCGATAATGTCAAATTGCGTAAGGTGAGCTTGTATGCACTCTCTGAAATCGCCTCATCTTCTTCAGCCGCGATATTGGAAGCAGCTGCAAAAAAAGCGCTTTTCAGATACGATGTGACGGATGCAACCGGTGTGTATGTGAAATACCTCTCCAATCTTGTACTCCGTGGAGACAAAACATTGGGTGAGAAAGCCGCATTGGAACTGATCAAAAATACACCCGCTCCTGAGCAGACTGCCACACGTTCTGCAGCACTTAAAATTTATGCTGATGGTAAAAAAAGAGAAAGTGTACCTGCCTTGGTAAAAGCAATGGAGAGCACGGATCCGGAATACCGTGCAGCTGCGCTGAAACTGGGTCAAAAATATACTATGGCAAATGGTACCGCGCCGTGGTTGACAGCTTTACCAAAAGCAAAGCCGGAAGTTCAGGCTGAAATCATAACCATGCTCGGCCGGGCTGAATCGACAGATGCGTTACCTGCTATATTGAAATCTTTGAATTCAAAAGATAAGCCCGTACGCCTGGCTGCAATTTGGGCAGCAGGTAAAATCGGTCAGGAAGGTGTTATCAAAAATTTGATTCCTGTGCTTAAAAAGGGTAATGCTGAAGAAGTAGAGGCGGTGAAAGGTGCTTTGCTGACGATGAAAGGCACCGGGGTTGTGAACAAAATCGCAGCACCGATCATGACATTCCCGCCTGTTGCACAAGCCGCTGTGATAGATGTGTTGGCTGCAAGAGCTGCAAGTGATCAGTTCGGTTTGGTGGCTTCCCTGTTAAAGAGTAAAGAGGCTGGGGTGAAAAAATCAGCTTATGCTGCATTAAAGTCAACGGCTACTGCAAATGATTTGCCTCAATTGGTCACTTTACTCAATACTGCTCCGGAGGGCGAAGACATATCTGCCATTCAGCAGGCGATCAGTGCGGGAGTAAAAGGAGTTGGTTCACAAGTTGCTCAAGGTGATTTGATTTTGAAGCAAAGAAATGCAGCTCCGTCTGAAGCTCAGTCGCGCTATTTGCCAGTGCTTGCAAGTATTGGAGGGAAGTCAGCTCTCAACTCGGTTGTGAAGGCTTATAATACTGGTGATGCTGCTACCAAGACGGCTGCCATTTATGCATTGTCGAATTGGTCAGATGCAAGTGCTGCTACGGAGTTGCTTTCTATTGCACGTAAAACGGATGAAGCTGCTGAACTGAATGCAGCTTTGACGGGCTATGTTGCTGCTGTGACAAAATCTGTAAAGACGCCGGTAAACAAGGTAATTATGCTGCGCGACATCATGGCGCTTGCCAAAACAGATGCACAGAAAGAGTTAATCCTGAAAGAACTTGCACGGAACAGAACATTCAACGCGTTACTTTTTGCTGGCAAATATCTGGATGAGCCTGGTGTACAGCAAGCAGCTGCACAGGCTGTATTGAGCATTGCATTAGCCAATAAAGGTTTTTACGGTGAAGAAACTAAGGCGCTGATTAATAAGACAATATCAGTTCTGAAGGGACAGGATAGTGATTATCAGAAAGAATCTTTACGTAAGCATTTGGCAGAATTACCATCGGGAGAAGGATTTGTTGCCCTGTTCAACGGGAAAGACCTTTCGGGTTGGAGAGGATTGGTAGAGAATCCGATTGCACGTGCTAAAATGAGTGCAGATTCTTTGGCATACAAACAGAAAAAGGCAGATGAAGTTGCCCGCACAGGCTGGTATGTAAAAGACGGTGAATTGGTTTTCTCAGGTCATGGCGACAATCTGTGTACTGTGAAGCAATATGGTGATTTTGAAATGTATGTAGATTGGAAGATACAGAAAGATGGTGATGCAGGTATTTATCTGAGAGGTACACCTCAGGTTCAGATTTGGGATACATCTCGTGTAGATGTAGGCGCGCAGGTCGGTTCCGGTGGATTGTACAATAACACCAAGAATCCGGGCAAGCCATCTAAACTGGCTGATAATGCAATCGGAGACTGGAATACCTTCCATATTACCATGATCGGTGATCGTGTATCAGTGGATCTGAACGGAGAAAATGTGGTTGATAATGTGATTCTTGAAAACTACTGGGATCGTAAGTTGCCAATTTTCCTGAAAGAACAAATAGAGCTTCAGGCGCATGGGAATCAGATCAATTACAGGGATGTATATGTAAGGGAAATTCCTCAGGCAGAGCCCTTCGTATTGTCTGACCAGGAGAAAAAGGATGGTTTCAAAGTTTTGTTTGACGGAACCAACATGCACG
>DASYHR010001192.1:0-4960 GCA_035998385.1 Dyadobacter sp.
TTCGAACAAAGAAATGTCGGATAGGTCTGATGATTTGAAAGACGAACTTTCGAAAATCAAAAGTCTGAAAAGTGTGGAGAACTGGGGTTTTCCTGCCAGAACGGTACGTATTTCCCTTAACCTGGAGAAAATGGCTTTGGAAGGTGTTCCGGTTAATCAGATGATTCAGACACTACAGTCCGAAAACTACAATATTCCGGGAGGAAGCATACAGGCTAATACCCGAAAATTCAACATCAAAACATCTGGGGACTACACTTCTCTGGACGAAATCAGGAATACCATTGTAGCCAATACTGGTTTCGGTACGCCTTCACAAAAAGTTATTTATTTGTCGGATGTAGCGACGGTTGAATATGACGAAGCAGAGGAATCACACATTACCCGGCTCAACGGACATCGCTGTGTGTTGGTAACAGCTGCACAGAAAGAAGGACAGAATATTGAGCAGGTCGGGAAAGTTCTGAATCCGGTCATTACAAAGTTTGAAAAAACGTTGCCTTCTCATATCAAATTGATCAAGAGTTTCGACCAATCGGAAAGTGTGAGCAAAAGACTGGGTCGCTTTGCCAAGGATTTCGCCATAGCCATTTTCCTGGTTTCGCTCACCTTACTTCCGCTCGGGTTCAGAGCTGCACTCGTGGTGATGATATCTATACCGCTGTCACTGGCAATGGGTCTGGCCGCTATCGATTATCTGGGCTTCAGCATCAATCAGCTCAGTATTGTGGGGCTCATTGTTTCACTTGGTATATTGGTGGACGACTCCATCGTCGTGGTTGAAAATATTGAGAGATGGATGCGTGATGGTTACCCCAAACGGGAAGCTGCGGTGAAAGCAACCAAACAAATTACACTTGCCGTGATCGGTTGTACGGTTACGCTGGTGCTTGCTTTTTTACCTCTTAATTTTCTGCCTGAGGCTTCAGGCGATTTTATCAGAAGTTTGCCCATGGCGGTAAGTATGACCATTATCGCATCCATGATTGTGTCGCTGACGATCGTTCCGTTCCTCAGCAGCAGACTATTGAAAGAAAGTCACAATCCGGAAGGAAATATATTCATGCGTTCATTGCGTAAGGTGATCAGTGGATCTTATAGCAAGCTTTTACATTGGGCATTACGTCATCCGTTACCAACACTGGTTGTTGCGCTCGTGTTGTTTGTGGGCTCTCTGGGACTCACCAAAGTGATCGGATTTTCTCTCTTTCCTAAATCTGAAAAGCCGATGTTCCTGATCACTGTCGAAACGCCTGACGGTACAGCCTTGTCAGAAACGGATCGTGTCGCACGGTTTGTGGAGCAGGAAGTAAAGAAAATTCCGGAATTACGTTATGTGACGACCAACGTTGGAAAGGGAAATCCACGTATTTATTATAATGTAATCCAGCGTTCCGATGCTACGAACTTTGCCGAACTGTTTGTTCAGCTGAAAGACATGAAGCCGGCAGACAAGGAAGTAATTATCGAAAAACTCAGGACAGGATTCAGTCATGTTGCCAATGCGAAGGTGGAGGTGAAAGATTTTGAACAGGGACCCAATACCGAAGCTCCTGTAGCGATCCGGATTTTTGGTGAAGACCTGGATAAGTTAAAGGCTGCCGCCGCAGGAGTTGAAAAGATTTTAAAAAGTACACCCGGTACAATATATGTCAACAATCCGATAGCTAATCAGAAAACAGACATCAGGGTTAAGATCAATAAAGAGAAAGCAAGTATGATGGGTATTTCTGTTGCGGAAGTGAACAGAACCATTCGTCTCGCTGTTGCCGGCCTCAACATTGGCATGTTTAAAGATGAAAATGGAGACGATTATGCCATCAATCTCACAATGCCCAAAGGTAAAGTAGCGGATCAAAGTGTCCTGAATAATTTGTATATCAATACGCTGACAGGTACCTCTGTTCCATTACGTCAAATCGCGGACTTGCAATTTGAAAGTGCGGTAAGTCAGATCCGGCATTATGACCAGGATCGGTATGTGACTGTTTCAGCTTATGTAAAAAAGGGTTTTTTGGTTGATGCCGTATACAATCAAATTATTGCTAAACTTGACAAATATCAGCTTCCGGAAGGATTTCGCTACAAAGCGGCCGGAGAACTGGAAGCCCGGGAGAAGTCGTTCGGTGGGTTAGGTACAATCATATTAATTACCGCATTTGGCTTTCTTGGCGTACTGGTACTTGAATTCGGAACTTTCAAAAGCTCATTGATCGTACTTTCTGTTATTCCGCTTGGGATTATCGGAGCATTGTCAGCATTGTTTATCGTAGGTTATCCGTTGTCGTTTGTTGCCATCATCGGCCTTATCGCACTGATCGGTATAGAGGTGAAAAATTCCATTCTTTTGGTCGATTTTACTAATCAGTTGCGGGCAGAAGGTTTGTCCTTGATGGATGCCATACAACAGGCTGGTGAAATTCGTTTTGTACCTATTGTGCTCACATCACTCACTGCTATTGGCGGACTTATTCCTTTGGCTATTGAGGGCAATCCTTTGTATTCGCCCCTTGCCTGGGTACTCATTGGGGGGTTGATCAGCTCCACTCTGCTATCACGCATTGTGACACCGGTTCTTTACAAGCTGTTACCACCGAAAGTGGAGCCTCTCAATATTGAAGGTCAATAAAAACTAGCTCGACTGGATATGGGAGTGGTAATAGTAATCAGAAATGATTTGTCTGAGGAAATTTTCACCGGTATCCAGGCTATAAATTCTTAACAGAGATTCGATCTTACGCATGCTGGTTTCCATCAATTCTTCATTGTTGGAGTCCAGCACTTTTTTCAGCGTACGGATATCATTGTCTGATAATTGTACTACTTCGGGGTAGCGGGGTTTATAGTCATCAGATAGCGATGGCGTCATAATATGGTCCAGACTGATGCTGGATTGCGTTTTGATTACAGCCGTTCCCGCTGCCAGGTCGCCCAATCGTTGTCCTTTACCAGTAATAGCGATCGTAAGTATGGCTACTACACCAGAGAAAAGAGTCACGTCGATAATGGCAAGTAACCAGCGAAGCAAATAGGCACTCAATGTTGCCTTGTTTCCATCCAGCCTGATCACCTTGATCTTCAGCGCCATTTTACCCACCGTCTGCCCATCCAGAAAATACTCACACAGCAATGGATAAAGCATGATCGGTAGCATGATCAGCCCCGTAAGCATCCAGGTGTCAGAAAATGAGTTGGGGAAGATGGTGACCTTCAATCCTGTGACAGTCAGTATCCATCCAAAATAAATGGCATAATCAATAACCTGCGCCAAAATCCTGTCACCGATACTGGCGATTTCATAATCGACGCCTACGTTCTGGGCCGTGTCAATCTGTAAGCTCATTTATCAGTCAAAAGTTTGTTGGCATAAAAAAAACAATATCTTGCAAGAAAAATACTTCAATCCTTCAAGCTTTCCAATTCTGCTATTTGCATCCGTATGAAAGAGGCTGTCTTTGTGAAACGTAATGCTGAAAGATGGCGGTCTTATGAAGAAAGCGAGACGGACGATCCGGATGTGCTTACATCCCGCTTCGTGGCACTTACAGATGACCTGTCTTATGCCCGCACATTTTATCCGGGATCTTCGGTTTTGAAATATCTGAATGGTCTCACGGCGCAGTTGCACAGAACTTTATACAGTAACAGGAAAGAAGACCGGGGTCGAATTATTACTTTCTGGAAATACGAACTTCCCTATATCAGCTTTCAGGCTCGCAATCAGTTATTGTACGCTTTCCTGATTTTCGCTGTCACGATTTTGATTGGTTGTGTGTCGGCTGCTAATGATGATACTTTTGTCAGATTGATTTTGGGTGATGGTTATGTAAACCAGACCCTCGAAAATATCAAAAATGGCGATCCGCTGGCTATCTATAAATCCAGCTCTTCCACGGATATGTTCATGGCAATTACCGTAAATAATATTCGTGTGGCATTTATGGCATTTGCAGCCGGAATTGTCTTTTCGGCCGGTACTGTCTTCGTTCTGGTACAAAACGGAATCATGCTGGGTGCATTTCAATACTTCTTTTTTGAGCGCGATTTATTATTACATTCCATTCTCAAAATTTGGATTCACGGCACGTTGGAAATCTCAGCGATCGTCATCGCCGGAGCCGCAGGATTGGTGATGGGGACCAGTTTGTTGTTCCCGGGGACGTTTTCCCGGCTTGAATCATTTAAGGTCGGTGCCAAAAAAGGACTGAAGCTGGCGATCGGACTCGTGCCGGTTTTTGTCGCAGCGGGTTTTCTTGAAAGTTTTGTGACCAGGCTCACATTACCGGTTTGGGGCAGTGCGGCGATTATCGCTGTGTCTGCCATTTTTATCATCTGGTATTTTGTCATTTATCCCCGAAGGCTATACGGCAACCCGATGGAAGGCAAGCATTCTTTCGTTTCAAACTAATTCATACTACAAACCTTACCCATCCACATGACTACCAAAGAACCGATTGTATTATTGCAGCAAAGAGATTTTGGACAAAAAATCAACGCATCCTTCGACTTTGCAATCAAAAACCTGGGACCATTGGCCAAGGCTATCATGCTTATTGCCGGTCCGCCTGCACTTTTGTCGGGTATAGCCCAGGGCGTGTTTCAGTCGCGGCTGCTTACAAACGGCGTGGAGAAAAACTCAATAGATGCCCTTTACCAATATCTGACGGTTGACTATTTTTTCGTCATGCTGTTTAGTCTGATTGCCTATACACTTACCTATGCGGTAGTATGTGCCTATATGGTTTTGTATGAAGAGAAAGGTACAGGGATGCCAATTACTCCGGGGGATGTTTGGCAGAAAATTTTACAAACGCTTTCTGCAACGGTAGTTTCTACACTACTTGCAATGGTTGTTATTTTGATCGGCTTTTTGTTTTTCTTCATTCCGGGGCTCTATCTGGTGATCTGTTTTCAGCTTTATCTGATGGTTGTCATCAGAGAGAAATTACCTGCAACGGAT
>DASYHR010001195.1:0-1611 GCA_035998385.1 Dyadobacter sp.
GATCGTCATCCCCGACATGTACAGCTGCCAGATAATTATTCTTTCTGACATCCAGTACGTTGTCATTCAAGGAAACCCCTGGTGTAACCAATTCGGTAACGCCACGTTTAACAATTCCTTTGGCTTCGGCAGGATTTTCCAGCTGATCACAAATAGCGACCCGCTCTCCGGCTCTAACCAGTTTAGGTAAATAATTATCAAGGGAATGATGCGGAAAACCTGCAAGTTCTTCGTGAGAGCCACCATTGTTTCTCCGGGTAAGCACAATCCCCAGGATTTTGGAGGCACGTATGGCGTCCTCGCCAAAGGTCTCGTAAAAGTCCCCAACCCTGAACAGCAATAATGCACCTGGATATTTTGCCTTGATCTGATTGTATTGTTTGTTAAGCGGAGTTTCCTTGCGTTCCTTAGCCAAGTAATTGTAAGTTAAAAGAGTATATGCCCACCACAATCATCATATACTAAGATGAGGATGTGGAGTATCTGTTTCAAAAAATAACGGATATCTACAAAAATAACGCTTCTCCCCGGTTTGTCAATAGCCGGGAGATTCATTTAAATACCACGTTGAAAGTTAGCGGAGAAGACGCGTGATATCGGTTACAGACAGCTCCCAAACGATTCCCGGAGACACCTCAACAGGGCAATCAGCCAGAGATATTTCTCCAATCGCCCACCGGGCCAGCCGGAGTGTCGGGAAGTCAACGGCCGCAGTCATCTTACGAACCTGCCTGTTTTTACCTTCGTGCAGCATTACCGACACCCATGAAGTTGGAATGTTCTTCCTGAAACGGATAGGCGGATTACGCTCGGGTAATCCAGGTTCTTCAATCAAATGAACCTTAGAAGGCAGTGTCTGGTATTTTTTGCCATTGATAGAAATTTGTACACCTGCGCTCATTGCATTGCAGGCTTGTTGGGTGGCCTGGCCTTCTACCTGCACATAATAAGTCCTTTTGTGTTTGAAGCGAGGTTCAAGCAATTTCGTTTTGAGCGAATTGTCGTTGGTGAGCAAGAGTAATCCTTCGCTGTCCGCATCAAGCCTGCCTACCGGATATACATCTTTTGGAAACTCGTAATCCAAATCAGCCAGCGTTGCGTGATCTCCATCTTTTGAGAATTGAGATAGCATACCAAATGGCTTGTAAATAAGAAAGTATTGAAACAATGTAGAATTGAAATAGAGCAGTAATAGCTCTGATTATTATTTTATTAATGTGCCCAAATCAAGCTCGAATCCAGGCAAAACTTCTTCACCCGAAAGTTCCAGGTTAAGCGTATCATGGACGAACATCGTCTTTCTCGAACTATAAATGTACACTTTGTTATCAAATCGATCGATCAGCCAGCCAAGTTGAGTACCGCTATCGATATACTCGCCCATTTTATGCTGGAGGTATTTAATGTCGTCTGACTTGGAACGGATTTCTACTACAAAATCAGGGCACACAGGGGCAAATTTTTCTCTATCTGCCTGGCTCAATGATGCCCATTTTTCCTTTTGTATCCATGAAACATCAGGAGAACGGACAGCACCATTGGGCAATGTAAAACCTGTGGAAGAGTCGAAGACTTCGCCAAGGCCGGTTTCCTTATTCCATATACCTAGCT
>DASYHR010001196.1:0-2040 GCA_035998385.1 Dyadobacter sp.
ACAGACAGCCGTATTGGTAAGCGTTTTCTCTTCGCCGGTATTGGCTATGGTGGAAGCTGCTTCCCGAAAGATGTTCAGGCACTTGCCAAGACATCTTCAGACTACGGTTACGATTTTCGTACGCTTCGCTCTGTAATGGCCGTGAACGATGATCAAAAGAAAAAACTGTTGCCAATTGTCAGCGATTATTTCTCAGGAGATCTTAAAGGCAAAACTATTGCAGTCTGGGGACTGGCATTCAAACCCTACACGGATGATATACGTGAGGCCCCTGCACTAGAAAATATAGAGGCGCTACTTAACGCAGGAGCGAACATCACTGTATACGATCCTGAAGCGATGGACAATGTAAAGAAACTAATCCCGGGCATCACCTATTGCCATACTGCTTATGCAGCGCTCGATGATGCTGATGCACTGATGATCTTTACCGAATGGCCACAATTCCGCACACCGGATTTCGAAAAAATGGGCAAACTACTCAAAGAAAAAGTAATCTTCGACGGGCGTAACCTATATGAGCTAGCTACAATGAAGGAACATGGGTTTACGTATTACAGCATAGGACGCGAAGTGGTGAACCCGGTTGTGCTGGTTTAAGAGGTTCAAAGGTTTCACGCAAAGTTCGCGAAGGTTTTTACGTATAGAATGCCGAATTAGGGGTTAATAATTAAGGATTATTATTAATGTCTTTGCGGCCTTTGCAATACTGTTTCCGCCTTTGGATGCTAAAAAAGGAAAATAGATTTTACTCAACGTTATATCAAGTTCAAATTGCTGTTAGCTGGCTTGGGCGATGGAAAAAAGTCTGATCGCCCGCAGTTGATAGTTTAAAACCCAAGCGATGTCACAAATCATTCACGTAATTTTATCAGGAGGGGTAGGAAGCCGCCTATGGCCGGTATCGCGCAAGTCAATGCCGAAACAGTATATCCCCATGTTTGGAGAGAAATCCCTGTTTCAGTTGACTGCGGAAAGAAGCAAAAAGCTTGTTGACCAGACTTTGATCGTGGGCAATAAAGACAACTACCTTCTTTCACAGGCGGATTTGCTACGTGCAGGCATAGGCCACTTCACTGAAATAATCGAAGCTGCACCCAGAAATACAGCTGCAGCGATCGCCTTTGCAGCATTGTCTGCTCAGCCCAGTGATATTCTTTTAGTAACGCCTTCTGACCACATTATTACTGATGAGGATGCCTATGAAGCAGCACTTGCTGAATCCATAGAGCTGGCAAGACAAGGTTATCTGGTCACTTTCGGCATTACTCCTACTAAACCAGAAACTGGTTACGGGTATATTGAATACAAGGGCAACCAGGTCCTTTCATTCAGAGAAAAGCCAAATGCAGAAACCGCTCAATCCTTTCTGGATTCCGGCAGCTTCCTTTGGAACAGTGGCATGTTCTGCTTTCAGGCAGGCACCTTCCTCGAAGAACTTGAAGCATTTGAACCGGACATTCTGGCAAAATCCGAGGTTTGTTATTCGTGTCGTACCGATAGCTTTCTGCCAGCAACGGAAACAAGTCAGATTCCATCGAAAAGTATTGATTACGCAGTAATGGAGCGATCGGCCAAAATCAGGGTAGTTCAGACATGTTTCGGTTGGTCCGACCTTGGTTCATTTGAGTCCATTTGGGAACACTGGGAGGGACAAGGTGAGACACAGCATTTCAAAAATAATAACTGTGTAGTGGGTTCAAAAAAACACGTTGAGTTTCTGGGTGTAGACAGCCTGGTTCTAGTGGAAACTGAAGATGCTATTCTGGTACTATCGAAAAACAATAGCCAAGATGTGAAGAAAATATATGAAAGATTAGAAGTGGAGAAACCTGAGCTGGTAAACTAGCTTTAGCTGATTATTTTAGAGATGAAGTGCGGTGTGCACAAAGAGCTATAAGGCAGACATATATCATCGGTCACTGTCACCCTAAAGGGATATACTAACGACATCAGAAAAGCTGAATGTAATAGCGAAACCCGCCTAGGAAAATAACCAAAATTCAACTACCCGGCACCTCAAGCTGGTGAGACATGGAA
>DASYHR010000010.1:0-6957 GCA_035998385.1 Dyadobacter sp.
ATATCGTAGCAAAGTTGAATATGTTTTAATATCACTTCTTTGGCTACATCGCCATCCAACCCGTGTTTTTGCTGAAGTCTGGCAATTGCTGTTGGTAGTAATATATCCCGATACCAATTTACAAAATCATCAACATTGTCAAGAATTCCATCCGGTTCAGGTTCGATATCCAGATGAAGCGTCGTTCCTGTTTCTTTTTGAATACGTATGAGTTCATCAAGTAAATCAAGTACATGTTCGGTAGCAGATGCAGTTGCTTTCTGTTTTTCCGCTTCGTCCTTCCACCACAAACGGTATGAAAGAGGAGGAGTAGAAACACCACCATCCATGCCATCTGGCAGGAGTTGCTGAAGGATATTAAAAATCCGGATTGTGTAACTTAACCTGTCCTGCGTGGTCCAGTCAGGTGTGTGAACATCTCCTTTTACAACAGTATTATGAAATCCGCCGTAGGGAAAGCCGTTGATGACGAACACGTAAATACCATGCGCATCAAGCCAGGCTTTAAATTCCCCTAGTTTTTCCGGATTGCTTAGTTCCAGTGAAGCTTCATTTGCCACGCGTAATCCAAGCCCGAATGGTTGATCCGGCGAAAGCTGGCTTTTGATGTAGGGTAAATTTTCTCTTAATGCTTTAAAATGGTCATCCCATTTTTCTCCGGGATGTATATTACTGCAATAGGTTAAGTGACCTTGTGGTGTTAGCATAGGGCATTAGGTTTGAGGATAAGGGCAATGGACATTGGGCACATGCTCGTTGCTAGGAATTTTTTTCAGACGTAGCCAATGTTGCGCTTTCGAGGTAATCCACCGATTTCGCGATGATATCTGCGTCCAGTTCATGCACTTCCACACCTTTACCGATTTTTTCAAGAAGCATGATGGTCAATCTTCCTCCCAAGTGTTCACGGAATTCCTGCAACCCGTTTCTCAGGTTTATTTTATCGTTTTCTGCCAATTTAGGATGATACAATTCAAAACCCAGTTTAGTCAACAGATCCAGAATACGATACAAATCACTCTCGGCCAGCATGCCAATCTGAACTGCGTAAACGCAATCCAATGCAATGCCGATCGCTACCGCTTCTCCGTGACGCACTTCAAAATTGGTAAGGTATTCCAGTTTATGCGCTGCCCAGTGTCCAAAATCCAGCGGTCGGGAAGAGCCGAATTCAAACGGATCTCCGCCGGCAATATGATCCGTATGCATTTCTGCACAACGGTGAATCAGATACGCCATCGCCTCCTCGTCGCGATTGACCAGCTTCGAGGCATTTTCTTCCATCCAATTGAAGAAAGCTGCATCCTTAATCAGGGCAACCTTAATGGCTTCAGAAATTCCTCCACGCCAATCGCGATCCTCGAGACTTCTTAAAAAAGTGAGGTCATTGAATACCGCTACAGCAGGAGCGAAAGTGCCCAGGAAGTTTTTCTTTCCATGGAAATTGATACCGTTTTTAACACCAACACCTGAGTCATTTTGAGAAAGAACGGTTGTTGGTATTCTGATCAGTTTAATACCTCTGTGTGACACAGCCGCAGCATACCCGACAAGGTCAAGAACTGCGCCTCCACCTATGCCGACAACGAACGAATGGCGGTCAATTCCATATATATCCACGGCTTTACATAACTTCTCAAAAAGAGCAGGATCATTTTTGGAAGCTTCGCCACCAGGTACAAATATAATGTCTTTGGCTAGTGCTATATCCTGAACTTCACTCTCAAAATAAGATTTGATGTCCTGTCCAAGCGTGGGATGATGGTTTGCAAAACCTTCGTCCACTATAATTAAAGCTTTGCGTTGAAAGCCCTGATCTTTATAATTGCTGAAAAAGTCTTTCAGTAAAGGGTTGTTCTGCTGAAAAAGGTTTTCAGTAAAAAATACCGAATATTGGTATTCAATCTGAAAACGTTGGTGTATCGTTTGCATTGAAAAAAGGCCTAAGAAATGGGTACTTATAGATAAACGCTAAAAAGACATTTTTTTACCATGTCAATCCCGAATTATCTTCATTCTAATATGATTTTAATTAAGCAAATGGAAGTATTGCCTGATTAATCTGATCAGGTAACCGCGAAAATTCTTGCCAAAAACATCGATAATGGCAAAAGCAGCAACACAGCAATAGCAACAGGCCAAAGTCCGAAGGCCATACACCATGAAGCGTTCATTACGATAAGAGATATTACTCCGGCTTTCACCGCTTTCCCGATCAAAGGGCCTATTGGATTTTGAATTGCATTCCACAATGGACGACCTATGAGCCATGTATGTAGCAGTACAAATGGAATTGTATAAAGCACATTTCCCTGCTTTTGAGCAATTACGAGCTGAGCTGTTAGTACAACTGCGTATAAAAAAGCTGCGACATAGAGTGTTCTTCGTTTCCCACCATGCACTTCATCCTGACTGATCAATGTGATTGCTCCGATGTAAGCGATCGGAAGCAGTGCTATCAGTCCCCACTTGTCAATGGATTCGGGAATGACACTCATACCCAAAATGAGATTACCTCCACGGCACATGCCCATCGTGACAGGCCCCAATACCGTGTGATGTTTGGCAAAACGGTTGTAAATCACCGTCAGCACTGCCACCGCAATGGCAATAAACCCACTCAATGAACTATAAATTGAAGCGGAAAGAATACCGATAAACAAAAGGGTGATACCCAAAGTAGTCGCCGACTGAAGCGGAACTTTACCACTGGGAATCGGACGTTCGGGCCTTTCAACACTGTCGAGGCGGGCATCAAATACATCGTTCATCACCACTCCGCCTCCGTACAAGCCAAGAGTTGAAATGACCAAAGGAAGAGGGGAGAGGTCCGAGAATGTAAACTGGGCAATAGCCATCCCGGCTAGTATGTCTGCCACTGCTGTGACAAGGTTGGCCGGCCGGGTAAGCTGAAGATATGGTTTTAAACTACTCACTTTATTGAATCAGTAAAGAATTCTTATTCGCCACAGGCTGTTGTCCTCCACGCAAAATGGAGTTGCCGTGGAATTTGGCAGAAAGATCATTGTTACCCAATTGATCAAAATCATTGACATCGATCTGTCCACTTTTTCCAAATGCATCAATCGCATTCTGGTAAGTCACTTTCACAATGGTTTCAGTTGAAATACCTCTCATCTTCATGAGTGCGGCGGTTTTAGGAATGGCGAGCGGATCAGATATGCCCCAGTCAGCAGCCGAATTGACCATAATCCGTTCCGGGCCATATTGCTCCACCACTTTCACCATGCGTTCATTACCCATTTTGGTAAAAGGATAAATCGTGAAAGCAGCCCAGAATCCCTGATCCAGAACACTTTTCACAGTTTCTTCATTATTGTGATCCACAATCACCCACGAAGGATCGATGCCGTGCTCCAAAGCAATGGCCATACTGCGCTCGGTTCCTTTCTTTTTATCTCTGTGTGGCGTATGAATCTGTACCGGTAATTTTGCTTCTTTGGCAAGTTCTAGTTGCAGACGGAAGTATTTTTCTTCAGCTGGTGTCTGGTCGTCAAACCCGATTTCGCCGATTCCCACAACACCTTCTTTGTAAACATACAATGGCAATATTTCCATTACCTGTTCGGCAAGCGGTTCATTGTTGGCTTCCCGGGAATTGAGACCCATCGTGCAGTAATGTTTGATACCGAACTGCGAAGAGCGGAATCTTTCCCAGCCAACCAGGCTGCTGTAATAATCCTTGAAACTGGAAAGGCCCGTACGAGGCTGTCCCACCCAGAAAGCAGGTTCGATGAGCGCTACGATACCAGCCTGGTACATTGCCTGGTAATCGTCGGTTGTACGCGATACCATGTGAATATGCGGATCAAAAAAGCGCATGCCTGCGATCAGATCTTTATAGTCGGTCCAGGCTATATCGCGGTGAGCAGGAGCATTGGCAGCGTCACTGTCTTCAAAATGTGACGGATTTGGTGTTTGATTATGATTAAGGCACATCAGGCGTTCAGGTCATTGGTTTCAAAATCAGCCCAGGCTATTTTTCCGGAGCTTACTTGGTTTTTTAGTTCAGGATACTGAGCCAGGAGGTTTAAAGCTGGCTCGTAACCAGATTCATAACACACCAGCGCTGCAGCATGCTGATCATCCGTAACATTAGATTCCAGCAGGTGACGCATATCATTCACAAGCGTTTCGTTCAGGAAGGGACTGGTGAGTCGCCACACCTGGGCAGGAACTGATCTTCCGGCTGCCCATCTTTCATGTGCAAAGTCGGACAGGATAAATGCCAGATTATCGTTGGCTCTGTTATCGAGTCCTTCCAGAAGATTTACCGGCTTGTCATTGAATATCGTTTTCATGACCAGCTGATTCCATGCTGATTCGGAAAAATATTTTTCAGGATAAGGATTACGCAATGCAATCGCATCAAACACAAAACCCATGTTGGAACGCACCGCATCCGTTGCTCTGAACAGCCACTGATCAGGACAAGACAAAAGTGGAAGCGCTGAGTACAAAGCAACGAGTTCGTTCAGTTCAGCCGTATCAAACAGCGTATTAATTTGGTTGACATAAACGTCCTTGTCGGAAGAGTCGAGTTGGGTCAGTAACCACACCCTCGCAAGTCTTACAAGCGACCAGCCCTGTACCGAAAATCCGGGAAGCTCCATTTGTAAATTAGCTGCGGCTTCGGCGGTAGGCTGAAGTATCGTTTTTGAAAGGAATCTGGGGCAGGCCACAAAAGCGGTCATCACTTCCATAGACTCCGCCTTGCTTTTTTGTTCCAGCCACGCGAGCTCAGCTTCAGTGGTATTCTGGCTAAGAATCTCGAAAATTGATTTTGTTATGAAATCTGACATAAATTAAAGTTCATTCGGGTTACAAAGGTGACTGAACCTCTGCGGATTTAAAATGACCTGCATCAATCTAAGTAAAAGCCTCATTGAAACAATAAAGTTTCCCTGATGCGGGAGTTAGCGGTACAATATGTTTGTAAAAAATGGGTGTGTGCAGTTTTCTATATAAGATGCTGGTCGTCCGGTGTCCTGGTTTTAGAAATACTAAAAGCTGAATTCCAGAATGTCCTGATCGTTGAGCAGGTATTCCGTTAGTTTTTCATGTGCCTGTTCAGGGCCTTGCAGGCTCCAGCTCCCTGTAATGTGGCTCCCGGATCTGCTTTGTTCGCCACGTAATATTTTCAAATCGTGCTGGTGAAACAAATCTTCATAATTATTCAGCGTCTTTCTCTGATAAACGCACATCACCTGGTAGTTGCGGATCTGGCTTTTTTTTCTGATTAGTTTTTGTACCGGAGTGAGTATCACCAAAGAAAGACCGGCGATCAGAAAACTGGCAAGCGAGAGTGTATATAGCCCGACGCCGATTCCCATGCCCAAGGCAGCCGTAACCCAAACGATTGCAGCAGTCGTAAGACCAACTACGCGGTTATCTTCGCGGAAGATAATGCCAGCGCCGAGGAAACCAATCCCTGTTACGATATTTGCTGCGATCCTGCCGGCATCCGGACCTGTTTTTGTTGAAATAATCGTGAACAAAGTGGAGCCAACGCAAATAAGAATCAGCGTTCTTAGTCCGGCCGACTTACTCCTGTATTCACGCTCGGTTCCGATGATAGCACCCAGCACAAAAGACAGTATCAGTTTCAAAAAATCCTCAGCTACGAATTCCATGTTTTCTATTCAGTACCCTGGTATTAGCTATTCATCAAGTCTTCGATCTCCCCGGCTTCGATTGGAATATGCGCCATCAAATCTGTATTGCCATTTTTGGTGATCAGAATGTTGTTTTCCAGACGAATGCCCAATCCTTCTTCTTTAATGTAAATACCCGGTTCGCAGGTAAATACCATACCGGCTTCGAAACGCTGGTATTTGTTGCCCACATCATGCACATCCAAACCAAGGAAATGCGAGGTACCGTGCGGGAAGTACTTTTTGTAAGCAGGCCACTCAGGGTCTTGCTTCTTTATATCTTCTTTGGTGATCAATCCTAAGCCAATCAATTCGCTTTCCATAATTTTGCCGACTTCCAGATGGTATTCATCCCAGATATTGCCGGCAATCAACATGCTTTTCGCCGCTTTGAAAACACGCAATGCGGCGTCATATACCTCACGCTGCCGTTTTGTAAATCTTCCATTGACAGGAATACTTCTTGTTAGATCAGATGCATAATTGGCATATTCAGCGGCTACATCAAGCAGTAATACGTCGCCATCTTTACATTCTTTATTATTCTCAATATAATGTAATACGCAGGCATTAGCTCCCGAGGCTACAATCGGCTGATAGGCAAAACCCTTCGAACGGTTACGAACAAATTCATGAATCAATTCAGCTTCAACTTCATATTCATGAACGCCTGGTTTTACGAATTTTAATAGTCTGGCGAAACCTGAAGCCGTGATATTACATGCCTGTTGCATCAGGTCAATCTCCACCGGATGTTTGATCGCCCGTAGCTGATGCATCAAAGGCGCCAGCCGGGACAACTGATGTAATGGATACTTTTGCCGAAACTCATCTATATAGCGAACCTCACGTGTTTGTACAAGCGAACTATTACGGGTATGTTCGTTAGCATTCAGATATACGTTTTCTGCAACAAAAATGATATCGCTGAAAATTCTTTCAAACTGATGTGTCCAGTATACCGACTTGATTCCGGACACATTTCTGGCTTGTTCTTTGGTTAACTTTTCACCTTCCCAAACAGCAATCAGTTCATTCGTTTCTCTTACAAAAAGTACTTCACGGTATTTCTCATCCGGATGATCGGGCGAAATAAGCAGAATGGTTTCTTCCTGATCTACTCCTGAAAGATAGAAAAGGTCGCTGTTTTGTTTGAAACCCATGGTGCCATCTGCATTGGTTGGCATGTAGTCATTGGCATGTAAAATAGCCAGTGATTTTGGTTTAAATAAACTGGCCAGCCGTTTCCGGTTTTCTATAAATAAGTAGTTATTGATCGGTT
>DASYHR010000015.1:0-5527 GCA_035998385.1 Dyadobacter sp.
CCGCCAAAGGGATTTCCTACTACGCAGTTTGATATGGTGATTGCCGAGGATGTGGGATTGAATAAATATGATATACTTGGCCAAAGAGGACTTGCCAAAATTAAAGAAACACTGGAAGTAATTCGTTACAACCGCCCTGAAACGCCGGAAATTGATATTGATGATGTCAGAAAATTCAAGACCGATCCGAATATCAATAACCTGATCAAAGAGGCTAGATGTATCGGTTGCTTTTATGTGGAATCTCCCGCCATGCGGATGTTGCTTAAAAAGCTGCAGGTAGACAACTATCTCGGACTGGTGGCAGCAAGCTCCATCATTCGGCCAGGCGTTGCAAAAAGTGGCATGATGCGCGAGTACATTTTGCGGCATCAGAAACCAGAACGCATGAAGGATGCACACCCGATTCTGCTGGATCTGATGAAGGAAACCTATGGAATTATGGTGTATCAGGAAGATGTGATCAAGGTCGCACACTACTTTGCCGGACTCACACTGGGGGAAGCAGACGTGATCAGAAGGGGCATGAGTGGGAAATTTCGCGGGAGGGATGAATTTGAACGTGTAAAGCGTAAATATTTTATCAACTGCAAAGCAAGGGGTTATGAAGAAAGAGTAATGAACGACATCTGGAATCAGATTGCCAGCTTTGCAGGATATGCCTTTGCGAAAGGCCATTCAGCATCTTACGCCGTTGAAAGTTACCAGACGTTATTCCTGAAAGCCTATTACCCGCTGGAATATATGGTGGCTGTATTGAATAACGGCGGAGGATTTTATTCTCCCGAGCTGTATGTTCATGAAGCACGTATGCTCGGCGCCAATATGCTGGCGCCCTGCGTCAACCATAGTAATGAGGAAACGATTATCAGAGGAAAAGACATTTATCTTGGTCTCTCAATACTAAAGGACATTGAAGAAAAAACAATGGAAAAAATCCTGCGCGCCCGACAGCACGACGGCGTATTTGCGTCACTTGGCGATTTTCTTGACCGGGTCGCCATATCCATCGAGCAGATCACCATTCTGATACGTATCGATGCATTCCGGTTTACAGGGCTTGATAAAAAAACTTTACTCTGGAAAGCGCATTTTCGCATCAACAAAACGCCCGAAACACCTCAGAAAAAGCTATTTTCAACTGAAGTGAAAAATTTTGATTTGCCAGTTTTTGAAGAGTCAACCATTGATGACGCCTACGACCAGATTGAGCTGATTGGATTTCCGCTTTGCAGCCCTTTCGAAATGGTTAAATACGGAATTCCGCGAAGCGTTATGTCAAGTGATCTTCATTTGTATGTCAACGAAGATGTTGTGCAATACGGCTACCTTGTTGCAACCAAAAATACCAGGACAGCAAACGGAGAAACCATGTACTTTGGCACTTTTCTGGATCAGGAAGGACAGTTTATTGATACCGTACATTTTCCACCCGTTGCTGCCCGCTATCGGTTTTCAGGTCGGGGAGTATACAAAATCGCTGGCAAGGTTACGGAAGAATTCGGCTTTTTGACTATAGAAGTTTCAGAAATGATACGAATGGACTCGGCCGAGCGGTTTTAGGGTTATTTCGGGTTGGATACAAATAGCTTGATCTTTTTATCCCAGATTGCTAAATATTCTAATTGAAAATCCTGAGGCAAAAATGACCTCTCAATCATACTCTTCACCTTATCCCTACTACCGACAAATCGTTTGTAGACGTTTTCTACAGCCTTTCCTGATATACCCAAATTGAATCCTAAAACGTCAAAATCGTTCTTCGTAAGCGTTCGTTTTCTACCATTCAATGTCAAAGCGACTTCATCAGGATCATCTTTAAATATCAGATTCAAGTTTAGAAGATCATATGCAGGAGAAAGGCCAATTTTTCCATTGCTCTTATGAATCACCGAGAAATTCTTAAGATGCATATCATTATTCCCGGTGAGAAATGAAAATAAGACCAGCTCAAAAAAATTGATCAGATCCAATCCTTTGTTACTACAGCATCTACCACACCAATTTGTTTTCCAAAAAGCAATAGTACCTGATTAACTTTGTCCAACCTGAGTGTTTGTTTCCCCTGCTCGAGGTCTCTCACAAAGCGCAAGCCAACACCGGCCTTTAACGCAAGTTCCTCTTGCGTCAGTTTAACCTCTTTACGATTCTGTTTTAAAAATCCTGATATATTCATGATTCTATACCCGTTAGGGTATAAATATAATCAAAATAGCGAAACTATACCCGAAAAGGTATAAAATGCTAGTTCATGATTACGTTATACCCGTTCAGGTATAATACACAATAACACAACACCTCAAACATTTAACCACCATATTGGGAATGATGAGCATTACGTTTATATTTCGTTTCTAAAGTATTCTATCAATTCAAACTAAAAATAATGAAAAAATTCCTGTTCGTTTGCTGCCTTTTCGGGGCGGCATCTGGTATTTCCCCCTCTTTATCTGCTCAGGATTTATCTAAAAAAGTACCGCTGGATCCGAACGTTCGCATCGGGAAATTAAAAAATGGACTAACCTATTATATCAGGAAAAATGAAGAGCCTAAAAACCGGGCTGAACTCCGGCTTGCCATTAAGGCCGGATCGATCCTGGAAACAGACGATCAGCAGGGATTGGCTCACTTCATGGAACACATGAATTTCAACGGGACAAAACATTTCCCTAAAAATGAACTTGTTAACTTTCTTCAAAAAACGGGAGTGCGCTTCGGTGCCGACCTGAACGCATACACCAGTTTCGACGAAACCATTTATGAGCTGCCTATCCCAACCGATTCTGCCGGATTGCTGGACAAAGGACTTTTGGTATTGGAAGACTGGGCGCACGGCGCCTTACTTGATCCGGCAGAAATTGAGAAAGAACGGGGAGTTGTGCTGGAAGAATCCCGTATGGGAAGAGGCGCTCAGCAACGCATGCGTGATCAGTTTTTAAAGCAAATTCTCAACAACTCACGCTATGCCGAACGTATTCCCATTGGCAAAGACAGCATATTGAAAGTATTCAAACCAGCGACTATTAAAGCCTTTTACAAAGACTGGTATCGTCCGGACCTGATGGCTGTGATTGCGGTGGGTGACTTTGACGTGAATGTTGTAGAAGCATCAATCAAGAAAAAGTTCGGTGCCATACCTGCACCGGTAAAACCCAGGCAACGACCTACCTACCGCATTCCGCTGGACGGATCCACCAATGTCTCTCTTGTTACCGATCCTGAATATCCTCAAAATCTGATTCAGGTAATTTACAAACAGCCGGAACAAAAAGAAAAAACACTGAAAGATGTGCGTGACAACATTATCATAGGTCTTTACAACTCTATGATTGGCCAGCGTATGCAGGAGCTTACTCAAAAAGCGAATCCGCCGTTTTTATTCGGCATGAGCCAGTATGGAAGTTTCATGGGAGACCTTGACGCTTACACATCTGTAGCACTTGCGAAAGACGCCGGCTCTATGGAAGTTGCTTTGAAAGCGGTTCTGGAAGAAAATGCACGCGTTCAGAAGTTTGGGTTTACTGAAGCTGAGCTGGACCGTTCCAAAAAGGACATGTTGAACGCTTTGGAGAGAGCTTTCAAAGAAAAAGACAAAACAAAATCTGTCAACTACACCCGGGAATATATCGGTCACTTTCTGAACGACAAGCCATTCATGGGCATTGAAGCATATTTTGACCTGGTAAAAAATAGTATTGATGGTATCAAAGTAGCTGAAATCAATAGCATTGCCGGTAAATATATTTCAGACAAAAACCGTTCGGTGGTGTTGATGGGGCCAGAAAAAAGTAAGCCGGATATGCTGACGGAAGCTCAAATCCGTAGCATCCTCAGTGAAACCGGAAAGGACGTAACAGCATATGTTGACGATGTACTTGACTCTCCCCTCCTGTCCACAGAACCTAAAGCAGGGAAAGTTACCGCAGAAAAACAATTTCCAAAACTGGGCATGACAGAATTGACATTGTCCAACGGCGTAAAAGTCATGTTGAAACCTACTGATTTCAAAAACGATCAGATACTACTGAAAGCAACTGCAAAAGGAGGCTATTCTCTGTTTCCGGGCGAACGCCCAACCGGCATGTTTAGCAGTTATATGATTGAGTCCGGAGGTGTTGGCCCCTACAACCAAACCCAGTTACAAAAATTCCTGGCTGGTAAAACCGTCAGTGCCGGGCCTTACATCAGTGAGCTCACTGAGGGAATTGAGGGAAGTACAAATCCGAAGGATTTGGAAACGACGCTACAGCTCGTCTACGCCTACTTCACAGAACCAAGAAAAGATGCCGAAGTAGTAGGCGGCCTGCTTTCGAACCAAAGAGCCTATCTGGAAAATCAGCAAAAAACGGTTACTCCTGATAAAGTATTTTCAGACTCGCTCAATGCAATTTTAACCAATCACAATCCTGACCGTCGTCCGCTCACACCGGAAACGATTGATAAAGTAAGCCTGGAACGGGCCCTGACCATGTACAAAGATAGGTTTGCAGACGCTTCGGATTTTATCTTCACGTTTGTAGGTGCGTTCAAAATCGACGAAATCAAACCTCTTCTTGAAAAGTACATCGGTGGACTTCCTTCCACCGATCGCGACGACACGTTCAAACACCCAAACATATTCCCTCCGAAGGGGCGTATCGAAAAAACAGTATACAAGGGTTTGGAGCCAAAAAGCAAGGTATCCCTGATTCTGAGTGGTGAATATGACTATAACCCTGAAAATAATATCCAGATCGAAGCCTTGCAGGAAGTTTTGCAGATCAAACTCATCGAAGCCTTGCGGGAAGAAGAAAGCGGTGTGTACGGGGTAGGCGTATCTCAGAGCACTGAAAAAATCCCGACCGGACATTACCGGTTCAGCATCGGTTTTGGCTGTGCACCCGAAAATGTGGACAAGCTAGTCAAACGTACCATTGAAGAAATTGATAAAGTAAAAACCAACGGAGCTGACAAAAAAGACATCGAAAAATTTGTAGCAGAAAGCAATCGTGAACTGGAGATTGCACTTAAAACGAACAGTTTCTGGCTAGATTACCTCGACGACAATGTTTTTCTGGGAGATGACCTGAACGAAATATTTCAGCGTGAAAAACTACTGAAATCCATCACCGTTGACAGTACGAAAGCCGCGGCTGAGAAATATTTTAACGAGGAAAATCTGGTCAAGGTTGTTCTGATGCCTGAAAAAAAATAGTGGCTTTCTTTGTAAAAATGACAGTCAGGAAGATGCGCCTGACTGTCATTCACCTCACCCTAGCTTTCAGCCCGTCGATCAGAAACATCAGTCCGTTCAGCCGGATTTCATACATTGTATTCAGCATCACGCCCAGCTTTCCCTTCGGCAATCCTTCACGCTCAAACCATTCGAGATAAGACACAGGTAATTCGATAATCAACTGACCTTTGTGTTTTCCAAATGGCATGCGATAGGAGATCAATTCTATCAACAAAGCGGAGTCAAAAGGCGGTACATTCTCCATCAGTTATAATTCTAAATTGTGATTGCTGAGTTACAGCAACATTATTC
>DASYHR010000078.1:0-2310 GCA_035998385.1 Dyadobacter sp.
TTTCAAAACCAGGAATGTTCGGGTTTCTGCCATCTACGATTACACGACCACCTTCCTGAATTCCTTTGTCCAGAAGATTATTGACACGATTTTTACTTTCAGCTGTGATCACGGGTCCCATCTGCACATCACTATCCAGGCCAAATCCCGTTTTACGGGTTTTTACCGATTCAACCAGACTTTCGGTAATATCTTTATGATCGCCCACGGTAATAATCGTAGATGCCGCCAGGCAACGCTGACCTGCACATCCGTACACGCTGTCAATCACGATTTGGGTAGTCATGTCAATGTCTGCATCAGGCAGCACAACAACCGGATTTTTAGCACCTCCCTGAGCCTGAACACGTTTCCCATGTGCAGCACCTTTGGAATAAACGTATTTCGCAACATTGGAAGATCCTACGAAACTGATGCCTTTGATGACAGGGTGTTCCAATATGGCGTCCACAACTTCACGAGCTCCCTGCACAAGTCCGAGTACACCTTTGGGTAAATCAAGCTGATCCATCAGACCTACAATTTTGGTCATCGTGAGAGGTACCTTTTCTGAAGGTTTGATGATGTAGCTGTTTCCGCAAGCCAGTGCATAAGGCAGGAACCAGAACGTAATCATGCCGGGAAAGTTAAATGGTGCAATGCAGGCACATACGCCCAATGGCTGACGGATCATATATTCATCAATCCCCTTGGCAATATCTTCGGAAAATTCTCCCTGCATCATCGCAGGCATGCCACATGCATTCTCCACGTTTTCGATTGCCCGTACCATTTCCGCTTTCGCTTCAAGGAACGTTTTACCGGATTCAAGCACGATTGTTTTGGCTATATCGTCGAGGTTGTCTTCAAGTAATGTTTTTAGTTTGAAAAGATACTGAACGCGTTTTGAAACCGGCGTATTTCTCCATTCCTGAAAACCTTCGTGCGCTGCCTGTGCCGCATCAGCCACATCCTGTGCATTACCGGCGGGAACCTGAGCAAGGACTTCCTGACTGGCAGGGTTCAGTACGTTTAAAAACTGGTCAGAGCGACTGTCGACCCACTGCCCGTTGATGTAATTCTTTAATTTCTCCATTTCTATTTTGTTTTGAAACGCTGTGTTCAGGGAGTTATCCGCAGAGTTGCGCCGTATTTTGTAAATTCTTAGTGTTTGACAGAACTTCGAGAAACTCCGCGCTCAGATTTTTTATACCTATAACTCCTTGTGACTTCTTAAGTACTCCATTCAAACTTCTTTCCTCAAAATCCTCCTCTGTCCTCCACAAATGCCATTACCTCCTCATTTGTCGGCATAAAATTGGCGCAGCCTTCTCTAGTTACAATGATCGCACCGCAGGCATTTCCCATGCGAACAGATTTGTATAAATCCCAGTCGTTCAGTAGTCCAAAAGAAAATCCTGCACAAAATGCATCACCAGCCCCGAGTACGTTTAGCACCTCAACAGGGAAGCCGGGAACACGTACCTCTTCCTTCCCGGGCTGGAAAATAGAAGCACCATCTTTTCCCCTTTTCACTACGAGTGTCTCAACACCTGAGCGCATGATTTCCTGAATCGCACTATCAATATTTCCTCTGATTTCCGGGGCGGATATTTGCTGATGTTTGATCAGCAATTGCTCTTTGTCGGTCAGATAAGTTGCCAGAATTTCCTCTTCGGTTCCCACAACAATAGTAAAGTTGCTTAGTGCAGCCCGTAATGTGATACCGAATGAACGTGGGTCATCCCACTGATCAGCACGGAAATCGATATCCAGTAGCGTTTGGACATTATTTTTCTTTGCCAGTTCCAATGCGTAGAACATCGCAGTTCGGCTGGGATCTTTGCTGAATGCAGTTCCCGAAAATGCAGCCGCTTTGAAATCTGCGAATGGGATAGCATCTACGTGATCAATATTCAGGTTGATATCCGCGCAATTTTCCCGGTAGTACACCAACGGAAAACGGTCAGGCGGCTGAATACCCAGCACAACGGCAGAACTTCTCGTTCCGTCTATGGTCGGGACGAATTCAGTGCTCACACCTTCATTATCCAGAAAATGTTTTATAAAATTTCCTACCTGATCAGGACCAATACCTGTGAGGATCGCAGTGTTCAATCCAAGGCGCTGCGCACCTGTCGCGATATTAAGCGGACAGCCGCCCACAAAGGCATTAAAGGACGATATCTGCTCAAAAGGGCTTCCGACATTGGCAGAGTACAAGTCGATCGACGAGCGTCCCAGAGTCAGTAGGTCATATTTTTTGTCGGGCATATTATCGAGTTTTACGTTCTGCACGCTTTTTCAGCGGGCTGAACGTTTGTAATGAAT
>DASYHR010000089.1:0-7914 GCA_035998385.1 Dyadobacter sp.
ACCATGGCTGATTGTTTGGAATGCGGCCGACCACTGGCAGGCAGGATTGATAAGAAGTTTTGTTCCGATATGTGCAGGAACGCGTACAATAACCGGCTCAATTCAGATTCCTATAATCTGATCCGGAATATGAATAACCAGCTCCGCAAAAACAGAAGAATACTCGAAGAGCTTTGTCCGGAAGAAAAAGCCAAGTGCAGCAAGTCTGTATTAGCTGGTAAGGGTTTTGATTTTAACCTGATTACCAGCGTACGTCCTACTCAAAAGGGGAGTATTTACCACTTTGTATATGACTATGGATATCTTGAACTCGAAAATGACGTATATCTGATCGTGAAGGACAAGAGGCTGGAGAAGTAGCTGAATGTGTGATCTTTCTGTCGGCAAAGGGTGCTGTGCAAATTGTAAGTTTCTTACTATCAGGCATGTAAGAGCTGAAGGCCAATAGCTCACAGCTAACCGCTCTATATTATTAAATTTAGGCTATTTTTGCAGTCTGATTCAAACCACCGCGCAATGAAAAAAGTTAGTTTAAGTGATTCGGGCCCAAAAGTATCGGAGGCCATTTATGGTTTCTGGAGATGGACAGATGAGGGTTCCGTAACGACTTCGAATATAGAAAAAACAGTAAATCTTTGTCTGGAGCTAGGAATCAATACTTTTGACCACGCCGATGTTTACGGAAACTTCTCGATTGAAGAGCATTTCGGAAAGATCATCAGCAATAAATCATTCAAACGTGATGAAATCGTACTTTTCAGCAAGTGCGGTATCAGGCATTCTGAAAATGGGAAATTTACCTACTATGACACGTCACGTGAGCATATTATCAATAGTATTAATGGGTCTTTGAAGAGACTTAAGACAGATTATCTTGATATATTCCTGCTCAACCACAGCGATTTTCTTACAGATCCTGAAGAAACTGCCGGCGCTTTGGCAGAGGTAGTAAAGTCGGGGAAAGCGAAACACATAGGCGTTACTAACTTTTCGGTATTCCAGCATCAGTTGTTGGCTTCGTACCTGCGTATTCCCATCGTGACCAACCATATTGAACTGAATCTGATGAATACATCTGCCATTGAAGATGGCCGTATTGACTACATCAAGCAATGCTTCAGTAAACCTTTGGCGTGGGCGCCTTTGGCAGGTGGCAAAATACTGAATGGTACCGACGAACGTGCGGTAAATCTGAGAGCCAAATTGCAGGAAGTGGGAGAGAAGTACAATGCCAATATAGAACAAACTGCTGTGGCGTGGCTGATGAAACTGGGTACTTTACCTATTATCGGTTCACAGTCGGAAAGCAGGATACGGAATGCAGCCAGTGCATCAGACATCAAACTAAGTCATCAGGATTGGTACGAGATATATAATGTGTCGCGTTAATTTTATGTAGCTGGTTTGTCCCAATACCAGATGTACAAGCCAAGCCATATCCAACGCCATAACATGATCAGACCCATCAATGAGAAGAAAGCGATGAAAGACAGTTCAACATCAAATTTCTTTTTATTCGGGTCGAGGTACGTATGATATCTGCTGCTGTATATCACTTTGGTGGTTGAGCCTACTACAGAGGTACGAAACCATGCTCTGGAGGAGACTTCTACATAAATCGGGACGTGCCCATGCATGATCCCGATTTTACTTTTTGAGCCACGACTACCTGTACTCCGGATTTTCTGTATGACTGGAACTTCAATAAGTATTCCTGTTTCTTTGGTTTGTTGCTGAGTCTTGTAGTCATGGTAAATACTTAATGTGATCAGCACCACAATCGCCAGTAACAAAGGCCATAACCAGAATTCTTTTTTCTCCTTCCAGAATTTACTCTCCCGAAAGAAGAATGCGCCAATCATTTCCGCTGTAAATTTCATATTTTTCAGAAAAGCTACCCATGTTTATACCTAATGAAAAGTTGAGCAGACTGTTGAAATAACCTACATCTTCCCCTTCCTTCACATCTCCAAAAGTATTAACATAGGTGACTTTGCCTTCATATACTTTCTTCTGATTGTTGAAAATAGTCACCGCGATTTTCTGTCCTGTTTTGATGCCCAATTTGTCAAAAGTCTCCCTGTTTATATTCGTCCAGATATTCCCATACTGAACGTCCGTAACGGGGATGGTTCCTTCTACTTTTCCATGAGAAAACGATGCCTTTTTGTAAGGTAGCGATTCGACCTTTGCGGGAAGCTTCTGGCCTACTTTTTCGAATGATATTGTTTTGGAAGCCAGTCTTGCGGCAGTGTAGGCATACACATCCCTGCCATGAAAGGTGTAGGAAGCCTGAGAATTTTGTCTTCGGTTATTTACTTCGTCAATCTCCCTGATTTCCTGAATGCCCAACTGTTCAGCGACCAGTGTAAGCGTGCCATTATCCGGTGTGACAAAGTAATGTCCTGATTTGGTAAGCAGCACCACGGATTTGCGCGTGGTACCAACTCCCGGATCTACCACGGAAACAAACACAGTACCTGCAGGCCAATATGGCGCAGTTTGCATCAGTCTGTAGGCTGCTTCCCAGATGTTGTAGGCCGGAATTTCATGGGTTAAATCATACATTTTAATGTCACCCGAAACACAGGCAGCTACTCCTTTCATCGCAGCCACAGCACCGTCTTTTAATCCGAAATCGGATTGGAAAATAAGGGTGTTGTTTTGAGCTGAAACGGCGGTCAGGATTGTAGAAAACAAGTAGGTAAGGAGGTAGCGCATGGTTTCTTTGGCCAAAGTGTTGTCAGGAAATAGTCAGGATTGGACAGGGATTGTTGAATTTAGTTGATGCTGGCTATTTGAGCAAGAGGATTTTATACAGGTGGTTTTACAGCAGGATCGGAAATATATAGAAAGGTGGAGAACGTCCGAATAAAAGTATGTGATTCCTATTTCAATCGCGTTACAAACGCTCGACCATGTCCGACCCGATTCCAAATCGGGCCGAGCTTCGGAGATGCAATGAAAGGTGCAGAGCACCGTACTATTTGTAGAAATCAACGGGCATGAATATTACCAAGGTGCAGCGCACCGAGATAAAATGGCTCCTGCCAAGGAATTTCTTCCGTTACAGGATTACTTTCTTCATTAAAAAATTTCCCTGTCGGGCCAACCTCGCCAATCAACGCATATTTCACGATACCTTTCCCGGCTTCTTCTATTGACCCTCCGTTGTTCCCAGTAAAATCTGTTTTGGTGTAACCAGGGCAAACGAAGATCACGCTATTTATACAAAATATTTCTTATGAATGTCTTCGCCTAGTTTACGATATTGACTGGATTTATAGCTTTTGAAATCAAATTTATTTATATCTACTAATTTTTTAGAATAATCTGAATGCGACCCTGTCTTTTTATTCTCAATTAATAATCTCAGTAAATTCAGTACGCCATTGAAAAAGGTTACATTAATAATGCCATCTGGAGTGCTTCTATTAGACAGGTTCCATTGTGTCTTGTCTAAATTTTTCTTAAAAGATATAAATAATTCTCTAATTTGACGAGTACAGAATTCAATGTATTGATCCAATAGGTCATATTCTTCGCTGTCCTTTAGCTTAAGTTTTAATTTTTCAGTGTTAATCCAATTGTAAAAAAGATTGTCAAATGATTTTTCGTCTAACTTTATTAAAGGTTTCAGTCCGAAACTAACAATAGAAGCTGTTTTTAATTTCCCTTTTTCAAAACTATACTTTTCAATTATACTTTCTAAAGGTCCATTTTCATTGAGTTTCAATAATATTCTTTTTCCAATTGATATTACTGAAAATGGGCTTATCATCAATTCAATCTCTTGCTTTAGTTGAGATCTTACATTGGTTTGGTTCGAATTTATTTCTAGAAATAAATTTGCTTCAAATTTTAATCTAGTTTCTTTTTTTTCTTTTTTTGGAAATATAACACCTGTTACGAGTAAGTTTTGAACTCCTCTTAGTTGTTTTATTTTATCTTCGTAGCTATCATCTCCTTCATGATACGCATATGTCCTGTGTTGCCCATCAATTAGGCCAATGATATTGCATTCATCTATTATTTCAATCTTAGCAGGTGTAACTTTCGTTTTGGAAGAGTTTATAAACTGCCCATCATCTCCAATTTTTAGTTCAGTGTTATCATCGGCATATAGTTTTATTTTATCTTCAGAAATTGTGGAAATTATGTTATTGATAAATACTCTCTTTTTTTCAGATAGGTATTTTCTCATACTAGAAATTTTTTTCGATTCTAGCATTCTCTGGTAATGGCCTATATTCTCTGTATTTCTCCACCCTTCTTGGCGTAGTACGAATGATCTCCTCATCAAAGATTCGGCATCAATATAAAACGAAACTATTTTGTATCCACCTTTAAAATGACTTTTTTCTTCAGGAAGAATATGCCCAGAATATTTTTTAGAAGATGTATCGTCGCTTTTAAGTATATTTTCTCCTAACTGATTGAAGTCTAACCCTATAAAGTCACAAAATTCATATTTCCCAGTTTTCTTTATTGTTTTGGATAAGCTTTTAAAGTACTGAACCAAATGGTAATCGAAAAATACAACGCCAGAAGCATTTGATTTGTGTTCTTCTGCAATGTCAAACCGAGAGCAATATAAAATTTCCAGCCTAAGGTTGTTTATTGAGTACTTATTGTCTATGCTTTTATCGTAGTATTTTTTAAAACTATTTAATTTTGGCTCTTTATTTAGAAAATTTATAAAATCCTTTTTATCATTTATAATCTTATTGTAAAATATTGTTTTATTCTTCAAATGTTCACCTGGGTTTTTTGATATTGTATACTCAGTTATTAATACTAAGTTCTCAAATACAAAAATATCATCCATTTCGGATGATCTATTATTATATGTGATATTTTTCCCATCTATGTTAGGAACTCTGTCAAATCCTAAATTGTTAAACATTGTTCTAATTTCTTTCTCCTGATTTCTTTTTAATATATTTTGTGCTTTCTCTTCAGGAGATAGCTTTTTTCTTGTATTTTTTTTCTTTTTACTGGTAGGGTTTGTCATAGTATTAGTTGTAATCTTTTTCATTCAAGTTGACGCATATCTCGCTTATAACCTTTACTAGGTGCGAGTCTAGTGGCAAAGAGGAATAAGAGTGACTATTAGATTTCGTGTATTTATAGTGCTTAGATTCGTCTAAATGAATTTTATTAACAATATTGATAGTTGGCTTTATGCCAAATTTTGATAGAGGGGCTTTTTTTGTTATCACATTTATATGTGACACAATATTTGAATAAAACTCTTTTCCTCCAATTATTGTGTATTCTACCTCTAAATGTGTGTTAATTTGCTCTGAAAAACTTATAATTTTAACGAATACCTTTAAATTTATTCTAAATTCTTTTTCTATATCGTTTATTAGTAATCTTGCATATTTCAAAGCTCTCAAGTTTAAAATTCTGTTTCTAAACCCTTCTTGATCATTAATTTCTTGTAATTTACTGTATTCTTTTTTCGATATTTTTTCATTTGATTGAAGGTAATTATTGAACATTTGAATATAACTTTCGTTCAGTTCAAACCCAATATATCTCCTGCTCATAACGGTTGACTGAAAGAGTACAGATCCACTTCCAGCAAAAGGATCTAATACAAGATCGTTTGGATCAGTGCTTATTTCAATCATTGTCGCTACCATTTCTTTTGGTAATGGACAGAAGTGACGTATATATTTTTCTCCCCACGATCCTTGTACAGGAATTGGGAACTCCCAAATCTCATCTAATGCTTTTCCTTTAGGGTTGTATCTTTCTGGATATTTTACCCACCATTTTTTTAGCTGATCAGTATCAAAATTTCTTACTCTATCTTTGTTGTATTTAAATTTTTTCGTTTTTGTAAAAAATAATATATATTCAAATTTTCTTTGAATAAACCCATTACTTGACCAAGGAACTGTTTTATCTTTTTTCCAAATAATAATATCTTGTAGAAGCCAACCTGTCTCTTTTAACTTGTTTGATAGGTCGAAAGGTAGTGTAATTACTTGATTATCTCTTTTAAATGAATCGATAACAATCCAGAGACTTCCGTCGTCATCTGTGATTTTGAAAATATCGCTAAATATAATTTTCAGATCCTCTAAATAGTCATCATATGACTGGCCAAATCCAATTTGATTTTCTGAACCATAGTCCTTCATGTCATAATATGGAGGTGAGGTTATTGTTGATTTTATTCTAGTGGAGTCGCCTATGAAATCTAGTAGATTCCTCGCATCACTATTAAAAATTTTATTACTTATTTCTTTGATTTTCATCTATAATGTTGTGAGATCGATAAATTATCAATCATTTACTTGTAAAAGTATAATTCAAGTTGCAAAAACAGCAAATTTTTAAGGAGTTTTATTTAGTGGTATGTGAATCCTATAAATTTGTTGATTAATTGTGGCTAGCCCCCTCACTCCTTCAGTGCCTTCGCATCCAGCTTCCTGATCATCTCCTTCTTATTAAACAACAATCGCCAGACTGCAAACGGAATTTCCTGATCGGGCATGCAGGATTTGCAGATGGCGCTTTCGGAAGTTGCGGGGACGTTATATACGATGAGCGTGTCGTTCAACTGCTGGATGTTGTCGGTAGCGGCTGCTTTCGCTTTTGCGCTGTACAAATAGGCTTCAAGCAATTCCTTTTCTTTAGGATTCAAATCTTTGTTGCTGATGTCGGCTTCTCCCAACAGCTGAATATGTACGCCATACTCTTTTTCTATACCGTTGATGATCGCGATTTGGGAAAGATCTTTGCAGTAGGCAGCGCCCTTTTCCGGGTTGGCAGCCAATTCTTTCTCCAGTGTTTTTTCTGCTATCCTGGAAATCTTCTTGCCCCATTCATCTATAGTGTATACGAGCTGGGTGTTGGTCACGCGTTTGATCTGAGACGCCTTGATCTCCCGGGAAAGCTCTTTGGTATTTTCGAGACGTTTGGCCTGGCAGCCGCTGAAGATGGTTATGATGGTAACGATATACTTAATGCGTTGTATGGACTTGTATGTCGGGTATTTCATGATGACGTAATTTGAATAACGATATGCCCTGCAAAGGTGGTTATTTTGGCTCTTAATACTTATTCAGAACACAGGAAGATTTCATTCGTTCTGTCATTCAGCATACAAAACTGAATAATGCGTATCTTTGTGCCCCAAATGGGCTTGCCCCAAGATACCATATTATCATGCTAGATAAATTAGAAGCTATAAAGGAGCGTTTCGAAGAGGTTTCGCAACAAATTATTCAACCTGAAATCGTTTCGGATTCTACCCGTTATTCCAAAATTAGTAAGGAATACAAAGACCTGGGTAAGATCGTTGACAAATATACCATTTACCTGAAGCTGCAGAAGGATATTGCAGGAACCAAGGAGCTGATTGATAATGAGAAGGACGAAGATTTAAGAGAGATGGCCAAGGAGGAGCTCAGTGAGCTGAATCCTAAAATGGATATCCTTGAACAGGAAATAAAGGAACTACTGATTCCAAAAGACCCGAATGACAGCCGGAATATCATCCTCGAAATTCGTGGTGGAACAGGTGGAGACGAAGCGGCGATATTCGCTGGTGATTTGTTCCGGATGTATCAAAGGTTCTTTGAAAAAATGGGCTGGCGTACATCTATCATGGATTTTACGGAAGGTACTAACGGAGGTTATAAAGAAATCATCGTGAAGGTGGAAGGGGAAGATGTGTACGGTAAAATGAAATTTGAATCCGGCGTTCACCGCGTGCAGCGTGTTCCGCAAACGGAATCTCAGGGTCGTATCCATACTTCGGCAGCCTCGGTGGCTGTATTGCCTGAAGCAGAAGAGGTGGATGTGCAGATCAACATGGGCGATGTGCGGATTGATACATTTATGTCGTCGGGAGCGGGTGGACAGTCGGTAAACACCACGTACTCCGCGGTTCGT
>DASYHR010000446.1:0-2803 GCA_035998385.1 Dyadobacter sp.
GTTGACAAGCAGGAGTGTATATTCAGCCAGGTCAATCGTGTGATAGGTATGCGAAATGCTTTGGCAATCCAGCATGATCACATTCGCTTGTTTGCCGTGAATACTGGCAAATTGGTCCATGATCCCGCACTGCACACCAGCATATTCATGCTCCGCTTTCTGCGCCATACAGGCCAGTGAAGTTTCAGGAACACCCAGTTCAAAGATCGTATTGATTGCCGTGGCTGTCCCGCATTCCAAGGCAGCGGATGACGATAGACCTGCTCCAGGCGGAATGTTTCCTCCGAAAACCAGATCAAAACCTGATATTTTGTAATTATCTTTCACAAACTGCTGGACGGTGCCGCGGACGTAATTCGCCCAGGCGAGCTCAGACTTGGATGGATCAGCAATTGCAAACGAATCCCGCTCTTTCATATCGACCGAATACACATTACAAATGTCTGTTCCGTTTGGCCTGATCGCAAAGAAAATCTCACGGTCAATCGCAGCAGGGAGCACAAATCCGTTGTTGTAGTCGGTATGTTCTCCCAGCAGATTGATCCTGCCGGGAGCGCGGAACAGCATAGGCTCTCCCTGGTACAGATCGTTAAAAATCTGTAAGACTTTATTATTCATGATGATATACTATCAACTAAAATTCTATACAGCAGACAAGGTTTTAATCAATCCCGCATGAAGCAAAGCCCCCTGGTGAGACTTGTCCATTTCAAGAATTTGTGTGAAATATTCTTCTGCTTTCTGATATTCTTCCAATCCCAGGTGTCCCAGTGCGATCATGTAGAAGCAATGTATCTGGTTGACTGCATTTAGATCCGCGTCAAAAACGAGCATATCAGGCAACGATACCGAGAAATAATCAAGTGTAATGTGCTCATTCTGATGCGTTTCTCCATACGTAATCAATGTTTTAAAAATGGACTCGGCTTGGTTGTTGTCACCCAGTTTCTTCCATCCCAGTCCCTGATAGAAAATCTTGTCAGGCTGCTGATCGTTGTAAAAAATTGCTGCCACCGGCTGACTGTTTCCCTGGGTCGCTTTGCTGAAATATGCCTTGGCGTTTTCGTCCAGCCCTAATCCTTCATAAGCAGTTCCAAGCCAGTAGTCGATGTCGTTTTCTGGTGCATCAGGCAATTTTCCTTCACCCAGGTTCTCGGGGTAGACCTGCGCTGCAAGCAACTGAGCGATGGCAGCATGATGGTTTTCGTTATCAATATTTTCGAGTGCCTGGCTGATGAGCGAGAATAAATACTGTCCGGGAACTTTGCCTTCACCGCCTTCCCACGGGTGAAATTTGCGGGCTGCGATCAGCTCAAAAGCTTTGGCATAATCCCCGGTCAAATTGTAGAGCGCTGCCAGTTCCAGATAGACGTCGTCTCTGAACTCAGCGATTTCCGAATGCTCCAACAGGAAGTTCAATCTTTGCTGAGGGGACACGTTCAATCGCTTGTAAAGCTGGTTAACCTCCATGAGTATACGCGCGTCGGTCGGGTCCAGTGCAAATGCTTTTTCAAAATATTCCAAAGCAAGTTCGTGCTGGTTCAATTTATTGAAAACAGCAATACCCAAATTTCTGAATGCTGTCGGGAATGACGGGTTGATTTGTATCGATTTTTCCCACAATGCAATCGCCTCGGTGTATTGTCTTTTATCATAAAACAGATTGCCCAGATAGTATGGAGCAAATCCGTCTTTTGCATTGTTTTCGATTGCAAATTGCAAAACACCGATATCTTCCAGTTTATTCGGGAAACAGTAATCCGGTTTCTGTGCTGCTGCTTTCTCAAGGTATGCAGTTGCTTTTGCTTCATCGCCAGCAAGATGGTAGATGCCTGCGAAGTGATAAAAAACCATCGGATGTGTAGGATCTGCACTTTGAGCTAGTCGCAGAAAATCCAATGCCTCCTCAAGTAAGCCGCAAGCCACATAATCCAGCGCATATTCGATGTAGCTGTTGACCTCGTTTCTGCCCAAAGTTCGGATCTGAGACAAATCAGCGTCGTTAACTCCGCTCTGGTGTTGGCTTTCAATCAGTTCATATCGCGCAGAGAGGTTAAATCCATCCCGATTGATGGCCTGCTCACAAACTTCGACTGCCTGTTGGTATTTGCCCGTTTTTCTCAGAATAGCAGATTTTACAGTATATGCTTTGGAGCTTCTTGCATTACGATCCAGCGAGAAGTTGATATGTTCCAGAGCTTCTGTGTAACTACCTTTCTTGATATCGATTTGCGCTATGGCCAGATAAGCTGCATCCTGGCAAGCTGCCGACCATGCCGCTTTGTAAAATGATTTGTAGGCCTCATCGGTTTTATTCTGATACAAAAAGCTCAAACCCAGATTGTAATACGGCTCGCCATCATAAGGGTTTGGGTTGCGGCCGATTGAAGTTTCCACCGCTTTCTGAAAGTAGCGCTCGCTTTTAGCAAATTGTCCTCTTCTCAGATACCAGATTCCCAGCGCATTGTTGTTACGAATATCTTTCGGATCCCGGCGAAGTGCCTCTTCGTAATAGTCAACCGGACTGTATGTAGCGTGACGGTATTGTTCCAAATGCTGACCGATCAGAAACAACTGCTCGTTGTTCTCCACTTCTTTGGGCAAACCAGGTGCCGCAGCAGGACTCGGTATGTCGTTGGACTTGTTTGTCGCAGGGTCAAAACGGATTAGTTCTTTGCCATTCGAATCAGAAATAATCAGCGTCAACAGATTGGTATTGGCACGCTGTGGCAGGCTTACCAACTGCTCAAATATTTTCTCCGGCGCGATATCTGTCTGTGTTTCAAAATAGATTGTCGTGTTG
>DASYHR010000136.1:0-10287 GCA_035998385.1 Dyadobacter sp.
GGAATCTCGCTGCCGGAGGCCTTACTGTCTTCTGCCACTTCTATAAAAGTGTCTGTGTAATTGGTGGTATGCACTTTCATGATTGGAAAGTTTTGGTTTAAAAATCGGATATGACATTAGCCTATTTCTTTCACTCTCCCAACCTCGCCGGTTGTAAGTCTAACTTTGATACCATGCGTATGTACAGCGGATTTCGTCAGTATATCTTTCACGATTCCGTGCGTGAGTTTGCCGGAGCGCTGGTCTTGCTTGAGTACAATGGAAACAGCCAATCCGGATGTTATATTCTTTCTTTCAGTTCCTGATAACATATATGTATTTAATTCGCGCAAAGACTTTAGGCCTTCGCAATTGCAATTTTTTGTAAGATTTTAATTTCATCAATCGTAATGGTACTGATCAGCTCGAAAAGACCATTGATCGTTTTTAATTCAGACAGCGCCTTTCTCTCGGGTGACTGGGCAGACAGTTCAATACCAATTTCTTTAATCTGTTTTTTTCTTGTGTTAAGCAATTCAATCAGTCGCTGATTCTGAGGGAGCGATTCACGCGTAATATCCAGATTGCTCTGTATTGTTCCGTCCAGCATGTCAGCCGCTGCCTGAAACTGACGGTCTATCTGCCGGATCATCAATTCAAATTCAAGTGCGTAATCCGTGTGCGCGTTGTTCTGGGCATAGGTGGATAATGACGCGATGTAAGACGTTAACATATGGCTGGTCGCTACAAACTGATGGTATTCTTCCATCTGTACCTGGCGTCGCTTAGGCTCTGAAAGCATTTTCTGGAAATTATCGGAAAGGTTGGCCAATGCAATAATGGCATCTTTCCGGTTCACTTTCATTTCATTCACATCCAGCAATCGGCCTGCGAATTTGGCGGCTACGGTATCAAAGTATTTTCTGTTCGATTTTAATGCCTCTTTGATATATTGATTAATCTGAGAATGTTCCCAGACCGGCAATACATAAGAGGATACGAAGTAAGCAATCACAGAACCTATCACTGTATCTATCACCCGATCCTGCAATACAGCAGTGATGTGAGCCGGATTTAAGATATTAAACCAGAGCAGAACATATAGGGTAATACTGACGGAAGCTACAAAATAGTTGATTTTGATGAAGGTGTAAGCCATGACCATCGCGACCATCATCAAGATAAAAAGAGCTGTTCCATCATTGACAAAGTAAAGAATCAGAAAACCCGATACAGCACCGATAATGGTTCCTCCAATACGATACAGGTTCCGTTGTTTGGTGATACTGAAAGCCGGTTTCATGATGGTGACAACAGTCAGCAATATCCAGTAACTGTGCCCGAAGTCAAAGAATAATGAGGCAGTGTATCCGATCAACAAAGCAAGTGTCACCCTCAGGGCATGCCGGAAATGGCTCGATTTAAGAGACAGGTTGTCAATCAGCGTGTGTGGTTGGTATTCCTGTTTTGGAATGAAATTGTCCACGCCAAAATCGACCTTGCGCCCATCGTTCAGGGAGGCGTCGTATGTTGTAGCCCTGTGCAATTTCTTGATACGCTCAGTAATATCCTGCAAACTATTCAGTATCTGACGGAGCATGATGTAATCCTCCATGTTCTCATGCGTCATACGATCACGACGTGTGCGCTCGAAGGCCGACTGACATTTGTTGTAGGCATCATCAAGGTCGTGTTTCGATTGTGAAGGGAAACCACTCTGAATCGCCAGCCCTATTTGTTGAATGTCTCCTGCAAGCCAGGTAATGTAGGTTCCGAAAAGGCGAAGAATTTTTGTGTCATCAAAGGCGCGGTGCAAATTGGCGTAGTTTTGCTGAGAGTTCAAAATCCTTTCAAACAGATCAATACTATCCAAAAACATCAGCATCAGAATCCGGCTTTTGTTGGTCGATTCCGTCACCAGCTCCCGCGTTTTGAAAATAATTTCCCTCAGCGTTTCATGGTTCTCACGCAGGATTACCTGCTGGTGAATCATTTGCGTAAATAGGTCATCGTATTTAGGTTTGGCAAAATAGTATCCCGCTTTGATTGAGAGCAACTTGCCGAGCTCAACAAAGTTTTCCCCTAAAAGCTGTTGTATGAGCAGGTAGGGGCGGAGTGTTTGAATAATGAGAAATAACAGCAAATACCACACGCCGCCAGCCGAAAAAATCAGCGCATTCCGTAATACTGCGTCGCCACTGAGGTGGTCATCGATATTAAATACAAAAACGAGCATGGCGATCAGCCCGATGCTGTTTGCTCTGTTGCCATATACGCCTATCAGTGAAAAGAACAATCCGAACACGATGATTTCCGCAAAGACGATAAAATGTATATGTCTGAGGAAACCTGTGATACAAGCCACCATGAAGCAGGTCACGATCGCAATCATCAGCGCGTTGCGACGCCTGTGGAACGGACCGGGATTATCGGTAGTACCGATAAGTAAGGTACCAAGCGGAAAGGCGATCATCTCGGTCAATATTCCGTAATGATGGAATATTAGACTGGGAATAACTGCCCCGAAGGTCAGTCTTACACCTGTCGAAAGGTAATGGCTGGATAGAAATTTTTTAAATTCGTCTAAGTAATTCATTCTGGCGCTGAAACAGCTTTCTCAATGCTCCCAATATAGATTTTTAACAGACATAAAAGATATACCAATAGGTCAATTCTTTTGTTTTCGCGTCAGTTTGCACAAATTCTAAATATGCGCGTCCGTTTTATATAAATTTTTTTATCACCTAAATTTATAAATAAAGAACCATAAACGTATAGCCAGGGTTCTGTTATAGGGTTTTGGAAATATAATTATTTTAAGTTTTGAAAAAGCGTTTTAATAAACACATGCGGATGGCCCGCTATGTTGTCTATAAAGAGACTTTAATCGACTTTCGAGAGCATGTTTGGACTTTCATTGGTTCGTTCATGGGTATCGCCCTCATTGGTCTGCTCAACAGGGAAAGTTTTACATCCACTGACAATGTCTTTCTGATCGGCTCATTCGGAGCTTCTTCGGTATTAATCTATGGGATTGTTAACAGTCCGCTCGCCCAGCCACGCAATCTGATCGGAGGTCATGTAATTTGCGCATTGGTAGGAGTAACGGTACACTATATCATTCCCAACGAAATATGGCTTTCATCTGCTTTTGCGGTTTCGCTCTCTATTGTTTTTATGCAAATCACAAAAACACTTCACCCTCCAGGTGGAGCTACAGCATTGATTGCCAACATCGGATCTGAAAAAATTACAAGTTTAGGTTATCTATATGTTTTGAGTCCGGTCTTGAGCGGCGTTATTATTCTCCTACTCGTGGCGATTATGGTCAACAAATGGGCCGCACACCGTGCTTATCCCGCAAATAAAAATTGGTATAAACTCTGGGAGAGGAGATACCGGTAAGAAGCAGAAATCATGACAAATTCAAAGTACAGAAAGAAAAAGGCAGAAAGAGTAGTGGCGGTGTTGGTGGCTGCTGCATTCACAGGTGTATTGTCTGCATTGATTGCAGATACCTTGAAAGTAATGACAGAGCATTATGAGGAAATCTTCTTCCACCAGATGCATTTCAACAGATATCTCATATTCGCGCTGCCACTGATTGGCCTATCCACTATCCACATTTTACGGAAGTTTCTGTTTAAAAATAAGGCAAACAAGGGTATCAAAGAGGTGTTGGATACGATCAATAAAAATGATTTTACACTGCCTTCTTACAAAATACCCTCCCATTATTTCAATGGATTTCTGACAGTCATTTTTGGCGGTTCAACAGGGATAGAAGTATCTACAGTTGTAGCCACCGCTTCTGTGGGAGCACTTTCGAGCAGAAAAATGAATTTTTTGCGCAAGTACCGCACTGATCTGGTGTGTGCGGGGCTGGCAGCGGGCGTCACTGCGTTGTTTAATGCTCCCATTGCCGGTTTTTTGTTTGCGTTTGAAGTCTTTACAAACCGCAGAAGTAAATTGCATTCGGCGAGCGTAATCACGGCGATCCTAGCTTCCTATTTATTGACAAGATTCTTTTTCTTCAAACAGATTTTTCACTTCCAGGTAAGCGGCTGGCAACAGCATGCATTGCCCTACTTTGTTCTTTTAGGAATTCTTGCCGGATTCTATTCGGTGTATCTGACCAGAAGTGTATTGTTTTTCAAAACCTATTTTGGCGGGATACCGAAAAGTTATGTCAAAGTGATTTTGGGAGCGCTCATTATTTCTTCTCTCATATTTTTCTTCCCAAGTTTATATGGTGAGGGTTACTCGGGTATAAAGGATCTCACAAAATTAACGACGCAATCGGCAATGCTGATTATGGCGTCATTGTTCATGGTTTTGTTGTTAAAGCCCATCATTACATCTGTTACCCTTGGAGCAGGCGGAGATGGAGGCGTTTTTGCCCCAAGTTTATTTATGGGCGCATTTTTGGGACTTATCATGGCCACTTTGCTCAATCACTTTTTTAACCTCAACGTAATTCCTGTAAATTTTATGTTGATAGGGATGGCTGCGGTTCTGAGTGGCAGTATACATGCACCCTTAACAGCTATTTTTCTGGTATGTGCGATAGCTGATAACTACCTCCTTTTTATCCCGATTGTAATTGCCTGCCTCGTCGCTAAGGTTGTTGCGCATTTCCTGTTTCCCTATACCGTTTACACGTACAAAGCAGTAAGCAAGTAACGAAATTTCATACAACGCCCTTTCGGTCTGCCTATAATTTTCGTATCATAGCAGGCAAATCATAGGTGCTTATGCTCGATCCTAATTTTGATCCGTTTCCTGTGCTGGAAACGGAACGTCTTGTTTTATATCAACTTACATTCGCAGATACAGAAGGGATATTTCAGCTACGTGGTAATCCTGTCGCGATGCGCTATATAGGTAAACCTGTGTTGGAGCATTTGTCGGAGGCGGAAGTGCTCATCCGGCATTACCAGGATCAGCTCCATTCCGCAAATGGAATTACCTGGGGTATCAGACTGAAAAACTTAAATGAGCCACTTGTAGGAATCATCGGATTTCATAGACTCGAAAAGCAAAATTACAGGGCAGAAATAGGCTATATGATTCATCCCGATTACTGGGGCAAAGGCATGATGTCCGAAGCGATTCAGATTGTCTTGAAATATGGATTTGAGTCGATGGGATTACACAGTGTAGAAGCACGCATAAATCCTGATAATGAGCAGTCTGCCAATATACTGAATAGAAATGGATTTGTAAAAGAGGCTTATCTGAAAGAGTCTTATTGCTTCGAAGGTCATTTTTACGACTCGGAGATTTACTCACTTCTGGTCTCTGATAAGTAGTATCGTTGACATGACAGCATTTTTGGAACGGAATTTTATTTGTGTAAATTTCCCCAAATAGGTAAGTTTAGTCCACAAATCCGCTTCAAAATGAATTTGATATTGCAGACAAAGCCCAAAAGCCATGGCAATCAGTGCATTTGTCGAATGAACAAAATATGAAAAATAAATTAGTCTGGATAGCTCCGTCCCTTATAGTCCTTGTATACTTCGCTTATAATTTTTTCTTTTCCGTCAATTTTCCGTTTCAGGACGATTTACTTCTTATCCAGTTCATTGAGGCTGTCAGCCAGGGCCATTTAGGGTTTACGGGTACCATTCACGAGATGTTCAGGACTTTTAATGACCATAAGGCTGTCGTCCCGAGGTTTATCTCCCTTGTAGAGTATGGTCTTACCGGCACGCTCAATTTCAGGTTTTACATCGTTCTGGTATCTGTTAATATCACCTATATTTTTTATTTTCTGTATCTGCAGTTTCGGAAAACCGGGTTGCCGATCTATTATCTGTTACCTGCATTTTTGCTTTACTTCCATCCTTTGTATCACGATGTTTCCGGATGGGCACTCAACGGCATGCAGCACACTTTCCTTACAGCTTTTACAGTCACGGCTATCTTGCTTGTTGCGCGTAATACCAAAATCGCACTGGCTTTGGCTATCTTCTGTTGTTTCCTGGCCACATTTACGCACGGAAACGGGATTTTGTCCTACCCCGCCGTTGTCTTTTATTTGCTCTGTATCAAAGCGTACAAAAAGGCCGGAATTGTCTTAGTCGGCATGTTCGCATCACTGGGCGTGTACCTGATCGGATACGAGAGCGGACAGGCCATGCACTTACCGGATAACGTTATCACTTTCGTAACATCGTTATTCGGGCTGGTAGGATCACTCGTATCACTATGGGGTCAACCCGAACTGTGGTCGGTATTGTTTGGGATTTTGATCTGCGTTGCAGGTTTCATCCTTCTGTTCCGGATCATTTGGTTTTACAAAGGCAGTACGCTTCCACTGAAGCCCGGAGTGCTTGAATTACTTTCGGTACTCGTATTCATTTTTATTACGAGTCTTGTTATCGCAATATTTCGCTCATGGGCAGGCACTACGATCACAAGCCGGTTTCAGCTGTATACGTGCATGTCCACCGTTATCTTTTATATTTTCCTGCTCAACTACCTTCCTGTTTTCCGGAAGCGTGGTGTATTGGCTGGGATGATCTGTATATCACTGTTTTACTGGGCATATTCGTACTATACCTACACGACTATCGTTGCCAGGAAAAAGGCTGAATACCAGGCAGATCTGTACAACTGGAAATACAACCGCAACATGTTTTCGGTGCCCCGGCTATTGCTTGTGAATGCAGATTTCTATCTGACACCGGCGTACGAAAAAGGAATATTTAATCCAACCGCTCCTCCGGTGAGCAAACAGGTGGTTGACTCGCTTTTTGCGCTGCCTGCTTCTACAAGTGAGCGTTATGAGAGTTATATTGAAACCGCTAAGCCAGATACAAGTCCTGCCAATACAGCAGATTATGACTCGTATTATTACGTTTCAAGTATCAAACTTCCTGCTTACAAACATTTTCTGGATGACAGGTTTTTGGTATTGAGAGATACTAAAACCGGCAAAACCTTCCTGAAAAATGGAAACCCAAGGATTCAGTCCCGTCAGGTGATCCTTACTAAAGGACAGTATTACAAGCCTGGGTTCAGTGCCTTTTTCCGGCCAGACGATCTTGATGCAGGTGTATATCAAATGGCGATTTTGGATATATACAGGTCCGGAGATAAGAAGTTCTATAGGATAGACAATGATCTGAAAATGCAGGACGGAGTTTACCGCATTCAATGAATGTCTAGCCTCGGCTATCTCTTTTTAATGTGACGTTTGTTATCGAATAGTGAGCTTATGTGTCTCACTGTCAGGTAGTAATTTTAAGACCTTTTCGACTGTGTTCGATGCGGACTAGTCGCCTGCTTATGCTTTGCTTACTTCTGGTAGTTAGGAGGGTACAACGCTAGGTTAAACGACAAAAAAACCGTATCTTTGCACGTTATAAAGTGGCTTAAATACTCTTTTATTCTCGGGTAAAACAAAAAATATGTCAAACGAAGCAGTGCTGGAAGCGAATTCATATTCAGCCGAAAATATCCAGGTTCTAGAAGGTTTAGAGGCGGTTCGGAAACGTCCGGCGATGTACATTGGCGACACAGGATTTAAAGGTGTTCACCATTTGATATGGGAGGTTGTCGATAACTCTATAGATGAGGCGATGGCTGGCTATTGTGACACGATCAATGTCGTAATCGAAAAAAATAATTCAATTACAGTAACGGATAATTGTCGTGGTATTCCTACGGGCATGCACCCAAAGGAAAAACGGTCGGCTCTTGAAGTAGTTTTAACTGTACTTCATGCCGGTGGTAAATTTGATAAAGATACGTACAAGGTGTCCGGTGGTTTGCACGGGGTGGGGGTTTCCTGCGTAAATGCACTTTCTGTGCATTTGAGAGCTGAAGTACACCGTGAAGGTAAAATTTTCGAACAGGAATTCAGTGAAGGTAAACCTTTGTATCCCGCACGCGTCATTGGCGAGTCAGAGAAAACAGGTACCATCATCCACTTCCTCCCGGATGCTACCATTTTCACAGTTACAGAATATAAATACGAAACGGTTTCTACAAGATTACGTGAGCTGTCGTACCTGAATAAGGGTATCAAACTTACACTTGTTGATAAACGTGAAGAGGAAGAAGAAGGTAAATTCCGTGGCGAAGAGTTCTATTCTGAAATTGGTTTGAACGAATTCGTTCTGTACCTGGAAGGAACACGTCAGGCATTGATCCCTGAGCCTATTTACATGGAAAACACCAAAGGATCAGTTCCTGTGGAAATTGCCATGATGTACAATACTTCCTATGCCGAAAATGTGTTTTCGTATGTAAATAACATCAACACAGTTGAAGGTGGAACACACGTACAGGGTTTCAGAGCTGCATTAACACGTACACTGAAAAATTATGCTGAGAAATCGGGGATTCTTGCCAAAGAGAAGATTGAGATCAGCGGGGATGATTTTCGCGAAGGTCTTACTGCGGTAATTTCGGTAAAAGTGGCTGAGCCTCAGTTTGAAGGACAGACCAAAACGAAACTTGGTAATTCGGAAGTAGTGAGTATTGTGAGCCAGATTGTGGCGGAAATGCTCGATACTTATCTTGCTGAACACCCAAAAGAGGCACGTGTCATTATCGACAAAGTGATCCTTGCAGCAAAGGCGCGTATTGCCGCTAAGAAGGCGAGAGAGATGGTGCAACGCAAGAACGTGATGACAGGAACAGGCTTGCCTGGTAAGCTGTCTGACTGTTCTGAGACCGATCCTGCAGTATGTGAACTATACCTTGTCGAAGGGGACTCTGCGGGTGGAACTGCCAAGCAGGGACGTAACCGTGCATTCCAGGCCATTTTGCCATTGAGAGGTAAAATTCTGAATGTCGAAAAAGCACAGGAGTACCGGATTTACGAAAACGAAGAGATCAAAAATATGTTCACCGCAATGGGTGTACAGATTGGCAAGGAAGGTGATGAAAGAGCGTTGAATATTGACAGGCTTCGTTACCACAAGATCGTAATCATGACCGATGCCGATATCGATGGTAGCCACATCAGAACGCTGATCCTTACTTTCTTCTTCCGTTATATGAAAGTGTTGATCGACCTTGGATATATCTACATTGCTCAGCCGCCGTTGTACCTTGTTAAAAAAGGAAAGGAAGAGCGTTATTGCTGGACTGAAGCGGATCGTGAATTGGCAGTGAGAGAGCTTGGAGCGGGCAGAGAAGATCTTGTTGGGATACAACGTTACAAAGGTCTTGGAGAGATGAATGCTGAACAGCTTTGGGATACAACTATGAACCCTGAGCACAGAAGTCTTAAGCAGGTTTCTATTGAGTCGGCTGCTGAAGCGGATCACCTGTTCTCGATGCTGATGGGTGATGAAGTAGGTCCAAGAAGGGATTTCATTGAGAAGAATGCAAAATATGCACGTGTCGACGTGTAGCGATTAGCTCCGGCACAAGATTTGAACGGATGACTGATCAGAAACAGTCATCCGTTTTTTTGTTAAAAACTTAACAAAAAATTCACATTAACAAAAAGAATAGGTTTGTACTTTCGTTGAATTCGTATAATTCATACGCTATTATTGATTTAAATAGAATTTTATATGCCCGGCCCATCTGATTCCATATACAGTAATGAGAAAAAAGGTAGACTTAGTAACATCTTTTCTTTTTTTAAGAACCCCAAAGAGCCTGTGCCTATGGAAGATACCAAACTTTCGAGTTCTGTAGAGAAAGCCAACACGCTCGTTCAGCAAAGTAACTTCATCAGTCGCGATCTGAGCTGGTTGAAATTCAACGACCGTGTTCTTGATCAGGCATCTGATGAGGATAGAAATCTGTTTGACAGACTCAAATTCCTGGCGATTACCTCTTCCAATCTTGACGAATTTTTCAGTATCAGGATAGGAAGTTTGTACAATTACCTTGATTTTGGAAAAGAAAGGCTGGATTACTCAGGTCTTCGTGAAATTCCTTTCAGGAAGCTCATGATGAGAGAGTTGCATGAGTATGTTCATCGCCAGAATGAATGTTATACACGCCAGCTTGCACCATTATTTTCCCGCCACGGGTTCAGAATTATCAAGCTTGATGAGGCCACAGATACAGAAAAGAATGATATAGAAGAGTATTTTGAGCGCACTGTCTATCCGATGCTAACTCCGATGCTTTTCGACTATACCCATGCTTTTCCGGTATTGCTGGCCAAAGTATTGATACTTGGGGTTATTACGCAGGTAAAAGGAACAGTGACTGAAGAAGACCGGAAATTGTCGTTTGTGCAATTACCGCTAAATCTTCCGAGGTTCTATGTGATTGACAGAGAAGAGGAAGTACTGTTTTTGCCTATCGAAGCGATCGTTCGGGAATACA
>DASYHR010000149.1:0-3597 GCA_035998385.1 Dyadobacter sp.
ACGAACCCGGCGATGATCCAAAGCGAATCGACTGGAAATTGTTTGCACGAACAGACAAACATTTGGTGCGGGAGTCGTCCACGGAGAGCGACCGGCAGGTTCGTTTTGTGTTGGATTTGTCAGGCTCCATGAACTATGCTGAGAAGGGTATCGCGCGTCTGGATTATGCCCGAATTATTCTGGCCTCGCTTTCTTATCTGTGCTACATTCAAAATGACCAGATGAGTTTGTATTTTCTGCAAAACGGAACTGTACAAACTGCGGTCGGTACAGGATCGTCTTCTTCGGGTAAGCAGGCATTTCAAAAGATGTTGGTTGCTCTGGAAAAAAGCGAAGCTGCCGGCACATGGCCCGAGGCTGGTTCTGTGCGGTTTCTGGAATTTCAGCAGAAAGGCAAGGAACAGTTGATTTTTGTTACTGATTTTTTGCAGGCAGGAGAGGAGTGGATTGCATTGATCAAATCACTGGCAAGTCCGCAAAGAGAAATTGTCATTTTTCAAATTCTGGGGGATGATGAGCTGGATTTTGATCTGACCGGATTTTACAGATTTAAAGACCTGGAAACAGGCAAAGAAATTGAATTAGATGCCGCATCGGTTCGGGAACGGTTTATTGAATCTTCTCGACAATACCTCGGGCAGGTGAAGTCGGCGTTACAAATCCCTTATGTACGATTGGTAAGAGCACGGCTGAGTGACCCGATCGGGATGGTATTGAAAACATTTTTAACGAAAAAGAAAGGGTAATGACATTTTTGCAACCTGTTTTGTTGTGGGGATTGCTGGGTGTACTTATACCTGTGATCATTCACTTCTGGTACCAGAAGAAAGGTAAAACGATAGCCTGGGCTGCTACGCAGTGGCTTACCGACAAAACCAGTTTACAGCACCGGGGTATTCGCCTTGACGAGATTCCGCTTCTTTTGTTACGCATCTTGCTGATCACGCTGCTAACGCTGATCCTGTCAAAGGCGGCTATTGCGTGGTTTGAGAATCAGGCGATTGCTAAACGTGTCCATCTGGTAGAGCCCAATAAGGTGGTAACGGATACCTATAAATTTGAGTTGCAGGACGCATTGAAAAAAGGGGAACAGGTTTTTTGGATTGATAATGAAAGTAATTCTCTGACAAACGCGGATGATACACCTGCTTCATCATCAGGTCTTCAGTACTTACAGCAGAGTATCAATGCCGCTTCCGGTAAAGGTTCGGAACTGGTACTCTACATTCTAAACACGCCATCAAATTCACTTCAATCTAAGGTTATTGTTCCAACCGCTTTTAAGTTGATGACGGCCGTCGATTCCACGCGTGATCAGGCAGTGAATTATTTAGCAATAGATGGTTCAACGGGTTTGTTTGTAGACAAATCCACCGGAGCATTGAAGCTGGATGAATCCGGTAAATATCCCGGTGCTTCAGCAGTAGGCAAAAGTCCGATCAGAATATTGTTGGACTACAAGAATCCAACAGAAAAACAAACTGTAAAGGCTGCATTACAGGCTCTTGCGGAGGTATACAAATTTCCATTCGTAATTACCGAAACGGCTGAAGATCAAACAAAATATGACTGGATTTTCACGAATGATATGGTTGAATATTCGGAAGGTCAGACGAAGTATATCGTTTCTGGTCATGCATACTCCGGAGCTATCTCGGCTGGCGTAGTGTCAGTCAAAGATTCACTCACAATAACCTCTTCACAGATGGTTCAAGAAGGAAAATTGCCGGAATGGTTGGGTGAGCAATTCGTCGGTCGTTACAATCTTGGTCTGGAAACTGGCAGAGTAAGTGATAAGCAACTGCGGGCGATGTTTGTAACTACAGACCGCTCGGAGCAGCAATCTTCGGATCGGTTTGGAAAGTTTCTTTTATTGGGTTTTGTGATGACACTTCTGGTAGAAAGATGGATGTCGTTGAAAAAAAACGGGACACAGACCTATGCATGAATTAAAAAAACTCATCAACAACGTAAGTATTCAGTTGTACGCTGCTGCATTCTTCCAATGCATTTTGGCTTTTGTGGCAGTCTATTTATCTGTGGCAGCGTTCATTCGTGGCGAGTATGTATGGCCGGTTTTGGCCGGATTTGTGGCGGTAGCTTTCGTTTTCTGGCAAACTGGTTTATTTCAAAATAAAAAGCAACAGGCGATATCGCTTATCCATTCACAGGTAGGACAGGCCGAGTACAGTTTGCATTTGTTGGATAAAGAAGAGCTCAATCTGGCCGAACAGCTCCAGTTGGAGCGTTTGGCCGCTCAGCAAATTGCTTTCCCTTATGCCCGTTTGTATAAAGGTTTGGGCTGGTATGCCGGATTGGTTACATTATCCATTGCGTTTTATCTGGCTTATCCGTTGATCAAAGCTCGCCCTGAGAAAGCTGAGATATCCGTAGTTGCTTCGTCTTCGAAGAAGTCTGTTGTCAATACCAATATTCCACCGGTATTTCAGAAAGCCGAGGTAGATATCAATCCACCTGCTTATACCGGGCTGCCAAAGAAAAGCAGCACTGATATGAATGTAAGCGCTGTTTCAGGCTCTCAGGTGGTGTGGCAACTTCATTTCAGCCATCATCAGAAGCTCGAAGTGAAACTCGCTAACAGCAGGGGAGAAGAGGTGAAGTTTAAAGACTTGGGCAATGTATACCAGTTTACCGATAAACTTACCGGCTCAGGTTTGTATGCATTTAAAGCCTACTGGAAAGATTCGCTGGTTTATCAATCTGATTTTTACAGATTAGAAGCGATACCCGACCTTCCGCCAAGGATTGAACCTGCTTCGAAAGAATTGTATAAATACCACTTTTTAAAAGACAATAAATCGCTCAGTGTGTCAGCGAAGATCTCCGATGATTTTAAGGTAAGACAGGCCTTTATCGTTGGGACCGTTGCGCGTGGAAGTGGCGAAAACGTCAAGTTCAGGGAAATGAAGTTTCCGCTGACGCCGACTGATTTCAAAGAAGCCAATCTGCAAAAGACCATCGATCTGAAAGCATTGAATTTCACACCTGGTGATGAGCTGTATTATTATTGGGCAGCGGTTGATAACCGTCAGCCGGAAGCAAATTTCAGTAAATCTGATACCTATTTTGTGGTGTACAAAGATACTTCTCAGGTGGAAGAAGCAGAGCTTGCCACGATGGCTGTCAATATTATGCCGGAATATTTTCGCAGTCAGCGGCAAATTATCATTGATACAGAAAAGCTGATTGCCCGTAAGAAAAAAATCAGCAAAAAAGAGTTCAATTCCATATCCAATGAAATCGGTTTCGACCAGAAAGTTTTACGGCTGAGATATGGTCAATACCTGGGTGAAGAATTTGAAACAAGTTTAGGCGGAGCTGCGGGCCCTCCTTCTGAGGGAGAATCTGGTGGAGGAAATATATTGGATGCTTTCACGCATAAATCGGACGGAGAAGGTGAGGCGGCGGAGCGAAGGGCATCCGAGCCGGATCACGACCATGATCATGGCCACGATCACGAAGGTGGTGACAGCGATTCCAAGGATCCTTTGGCTGCATTAATGGAGCAATATGTGCATGCGCATGATGATGCTGAAACAAATACGTTTTATGAGCAGTCGACGCGGAGTCTTCTGA
>DASYHR010000203.1:0-1642 GCA_035998385.1 Dyadobacter sp.
AACTGCTTTCGTATCAATCCTGACAGCCTCGGGCTGTACCAAAGATTTTGACTCAATGAATGTAAGTCCTAATGATCCAACAGAAATAGGACCTCAGTACCTGCTTCCCACAGGGATCGAGTCTGCGATTGACCGCTACTGGGGTCATCGCAACAGGTTTGAAAGAATCAATATTGACGCAGCCGAATTGTACGTACAACATCTTACCAGAAACATCTACAGCAATGAAGGTGACGATTACACAGTATCCCCTGCGTTACTGGCAAATAACTGGAAAGGCTTTTACAATGATTCACAACTGAATTTTCAACGTATCATTACGCAGACAGGCGAAGGATCTGCCACGCCGAACTCCAATTATGAAGGGGTAGCATTGGTAATGCGCACATGGGTTTTCTCTCTGCTAACCGACATGTATGGAGCAATACCTTACTCAGAAGCGATTAAAGGAACTGCATCCACGGCCATTTACACACCGAAATATGACTCCATGGAGGAGATATATGCCGGTATGCTGAATGACCTCAAGACTGCCAATGCAAAATTGACAGTTGGTGGTCCTGCAGTTGCGGGTGATATACTTTATTCAGGCAATATCCTGAAATGGAAAAAATTCGCAAACTCACTTCGCTTGCGTTTGGCTAACCGCCAGGCTGCTAAAAAGCCAGCGGAGTCGCGTGCGATCATGGCAGAGATACTGGGTAACCCTACCACCTATCCGATTTTTACCAGCAACGATGACAACGCATCGCTGAAGTGTACTACCGTTTTGCCAAGTAACAACGAATGGAATCAAATCCTGATCCAGGGTGGCAGAACGGACTGGAACATCAGCAAAACGCTGGCCGACAAAATGAATTCATTAGGTGATACAAGAATCACTGTTTATGCCAACCCCAATAAAGAAGGGCTTTACCAGGGTCATCCCAATGGACTACCAGATGCAATTGCCACTTCTTACCTGGCTACAAGTTCCACCATCGGAAGTGCTTTTACAAAAGCTGATGCGCCGGAAGTAATCATGACTTTCTCTGAACTGAACTTCATTCTTGCTGAAGCTGCTTTGGACGGGGACATCACAGGAGATGCCCAGACTTACATGGATAACGCGATCAAGGCTTCTTTTGCGCAGTATGGACTTACAGTTCCTGCCGCATTCACCAGCGCACTGGGAACCGTAACCAGAGAAAAAGTACTGGAACAAAAGTGGGTTTCCCTGTATGCGCAAGGTATTGAAGCATGGGCAGAATGGCGCCGCACAGGATTCCCGGTTTTTCCAGCTCCTGATTCAAGAGCGGTATTAAAAAACGATGGTGTTCTACCAACCCGATTCAACTATCCTCAATCAGAATTTTCCTTGAATGAGATAGCTGTAACCGCAGGAGTAGCCTTGAATGGCGGCGCGGACGATATGAAAACCAAACTTTGGTGGGCAGAAAAGTAATCAGCGCTTATCATAAAATTGACAAGTACAGCTAACATCAGATTTATGAAAAATATAAAAATACTAACTCTGGGCATGCTGGCCACTTTGGCCATCACTACGGCAGCCTGCAAAGTGGAAGATCCATTATTGGATAATAACGTGGCTCCTGTATTGGTTGATGTTCAAGGTGCTACATTTGGTGCTCCCTTTTCAGCA
>DASYHR010000215.1:0-1552 GCA_035998385.1 Dyadobacter sp.
TTCCAGGGACGAATCAGGGAAATCTTCTATTGTTAATATTGATGACAAGGGAAGTACCGCCCAGGCTACCATCAGGGAGATAGCTGCATCAGAGAAAACGAAATTCCTTTACGGCTTTAACTGGAGACTTGATTAAGTCTCATCAAATGTAAGTGCTTCTCTCAACCCACCTAAAATGTAAAAAGATATGGTGAACGACGATTATGAAAAAAGATTAGCGAAAGACCTGTACCTGATAGATCAGGTCCGGCAGGGAAATATGGCTGCATTCGATCAAATTTTTACCGAGAACTTCGGCACAATTAAAAGTTTTTTGACAAAGCGTGGCTGTTCAGTAAACGATTTCAAAGATATTTATCAGGATTCAACTCTTGCACTGTATGAAACTATTGTTTCAAGGGAATCATTTGTCCTACATTCTACATTAAAAAAATACCTTTCAACGATTTGCATGAACAAGTGGCGAAAAATACTGAAAGAGCAAGGCGGGCCTGGTACTGAGTTAAATATTGATGATCCGTTATGGGCAGGATTTCTATCCACAGAAGTGGACGAAATCCAGGTAAATGTCAATCTAGAAAAAATGGAGCGTGATGAAAAAATTAAGGCGGCGATCAAACAGCTTGGCGAACCCTGCCGGACAATCCTGATCAGTCATTATTATCACAACATTCCGCACGAAGAAATAGCCGAAATGACAGGCTTAACCGCGGCAGAAAATGTGGGTAGCAAAAAATACAAATGCATGCTGCGGCTAAGAAAAATACTTGCTAAAATCTTAAACAGAACTTCAAATGAATAATTTACAGCGGATCGAAGAAATCGATAAATTGATCAGAAAGGAATTGACCCCAGCGGAAGAAGCGGCATTTAACGAACGCCTTCTGAAAGATCCCGAACTACAGAAGGAGGTAGACCTGCAAATGGCGTTGATCCAGAATATCCGTGCTTCGGGACGGGATGAAATGTTGCAGCGTATGCAGGCCTTGTACAAAGAAATGGAAAACGATGCAGCTTCAGAACCGAAACGGCTTCAAAAAGAGAAAATCAAAGTCAGGCCGGTATTCGCAAGATGGACATGGCTGGTAGCAGCCTCCATCGCCATAAGCGCCGGAGTCTTTGTCTACTTCATTTTTAAATCATCTCAGAACCCGGAAGTTAATGCCGAGCTGGCAATGATCGAATACATAACCGATGCGGGTAATTTCTCGCAGGGATTTGCAGGTGCGGATGACGTCGACAGCACCTACCCTGTTTTGATTTATCCTCCTAAAAAAACTGCAGGCTATTATTATGTTTTTGACGACACCTTGCGCCTGTACGGAAAATTAAGGCCTGAGCAGCTCCGCCTGACGCACGAAGCCAAAACAGAACGCTATCAGCTACGGATCGACACCACCACGTTTGCGCTCGAACGGTATGGGAAGCTGAAACAACTTAAAAAGTAAAAAATAATTTCAAAGCCGGGGTCACATCCGGCTTTTCTTTTACACTTGGTAGTGATGTTTAACTTAAAAACCCATTACTACCATGTGCAAGTTTTTTTTCAGCC
>DASYHR010000306.1:0-1540 GCA_035998385.1 Dyadobacter sp.
GCGAACAGCGAAATCGTTGCCATCAACAACACACAGTTCCTTGTGTTGGAACGTGACGGTGAATATGCTACCAATGCGAACAAGGGAACCGTTATCAAAAAAATCTACAAAATTGATATATCAGCCGCCACGGATATTTCTGACCCGGCGAATGGTGCAAATGGTAAATTGTATGGCGGGCTAACTGTCGAACAATTAAAAAATGCCGCTACGCTGCAGCTGAACGGCATTACGCCGGTAACCAAAACCCTTGCTGCAGATTTGATGACGGACATTTCTACTTTGTATGGACATGACAAAGCTGAAGGACTTGCCGTGATTGATGCCAATACAATTGCAGTTTCTAACGATGACGATTTTGGCGTGAGCGGTACTGGAACTTATGCATCCAAAATTATTCCGGCGACCAACGCAGTTGATAAAAACACAATCTACTTCGTAAAGCTGAAACAGCCACTTTGGTAAGACAATTTGGATCGGCAGATTGATGGACGGATCGGTGCGCCAGACATGCACCGATCCTGTTTTTTTAAGCACGTCCGGATTTTACAATTTGATAATATGGTTTTAGCCCGAATAACTATCACATGATCTACTTTTAAATGTAGATTTTAATCAGACATAACAGCCAAGCCGTGAAAAGAGTATTATTCAGTTCTCTCGTATTGTTGCAACTATGGGGTTGCAAGTCCAATGACAACATACTGCAGCCCAAACCGCATCAGGATTTCGAAGATCTTCACCAGCAATTTCACGGAAAATACAAAATTGTGAGCGCAGTGAGCAGCGACGCCATTGATGTAAATATGGACGGGAACGCTACAACCGACTTGATTTCTGAGATCGAAGTATTGACGACAGGAACAATAACCAGCCCGTATTCGGAAATTATTATCAATGAACCATCAGGTTCCAAGCCAAACAGGAAGTTTTTGTTTGTTCAGGCATGGCCTCAGCAATTCGTGAGATTGGGTGGTGGCAAAAGCTGGGACGGCATGGAAATGATCCCGTTTCATGCCGACTACACCTTTGCATATGACATGAAAGTTGTATACCGACAATTCGATTTTTCACCGGACTTGAAACAACTTATAGTGGTCTCCGGTAAAGAAGAAGATCCTGTTTTTTCGCAATCAGCACCTAAGCACGTTTTGGTTTTGGGAGATGGCAGGATAGAGGTTGTCGCAAACAGGAAAATCTACACAAGTAATGGGGTGAAGCAAGTTATTGTGACAACCACTTACGAGCGATTCACGATCTGACAAATAGGTTCCTGATTAAATCAGCGCATATACGCTACTTTTCCTTAGTTCTGCCCATAAAAACGTGCATATTGGGAGGGTGAGATGTTGTATATGCGTTTGAAAGATGTTCTGAAATTTTTGGGATCTTCAATACCAACCAGAAATGCAACTTCTGAGACACGTACCTGCGGCTGACGAAGGAGCTGCGCAGCCTTCTTCAGTCGTATTTTTTTGATAAAATCAATAACCGATTCGCCGGTCGTTTCTTTTAGCCTGCGGTACAAAACCGATTGGCT
>DASYHR010000309.1:0-1804 GCA_035998385.1 Dyadobacter sp.
CAGCAGATGAAGCGGCAGCTTCACTGAACAAAATCAAAGAAGGATTTGCGATAGGAATAGAGTCGGATGTTCGTAGTCTGGAGTCGCAGGAAGCGGCTGTTGCAGCTGTAGTAGAAAAATGGGGACAGCTTAATTACGTCATCGCGAATGCTGGTGTGGGCCATTTTGCTCCGATTGGCGAACTTACTACTGAACAATGGAACGAAACAATCGATATCAATCTTACCGGCGTCTTCTTTTCAGCCAAAGCATCTTTAGAAGCGTTGAAGGCAACTGAAGGTTATTTCATTAACATCGCGAGCTTGGCAGGAACCAACTTTTTCGCAAACGGAACTGCTTACAACGCCAGCAAATTTGGATTGGTGGGTTTTTCACAAGCGATGATGATGGATGTAAGAAACCATGGTATCAAGGTAACCACCATCATGCCTGGCTCAGTAGCTACTGAATTCAGCAACCATCAACCATCCGAAAAAGATGCCTGGAAGATCCAGCCTGAAGATATCGGACAGATTGTTTCTGATCTTATCAAAATGCCGGCGCGTACTTTACCGAGTAAAATCGAGGTACGACCAACAACACCTGCAAAATAGGTTACGACCGACTCAGATTTGTCTGACCTGAATAAGATCTAAAGAATGTATATCCTGCGTAAAGCATCGCTGTAAGTGCGATAATTAAAACAGGAATTTTGTACATGATCAGTAAAGTAAGGATAACAAACCCGGCAAAAGCGGGCTGCATGGCATCTTCCAGCAGCCCGCTTTTTTTATACAGTCGTGTATGAAAAAGCAGCAATAGCGAAAGTCCAAGTGCATAAAGCTGCACCATTTCGACAAACGTAATGACGTCATAGCGGAGGCAAATCAGCGTTTCGGGAAGGATGATCAGTGCATGAACAGCGATAACCCTAAGCCAACGTCGTGAGGTAGACAGCGGCAAAGAACGCCCCCACATCCAGATTACATTTTCCCACTGAAAGATCTCCCAGGATAAACCAATATTCAGCAGATATCCCAGAGACAAACCAATGGCTGGGAGGCGAAGATCGTAATCATCGGTTCCATAATAAAGTAAAGTGCAGACGAACACGACCGCAGCACCGGCTTTGCATAATAACACTGTCACTCCTTTTTCACGAAAAAGCCACTCCACCGACCACCAGAGCCAATTGACAGGTCGTGGAAACTTGACCAGGTTGATTTTCTTCTGATGAGCTACGATCAGATCAGGATGGTGTACGCGCCACGATGCAAAAGCAGAAAGTAACAAACACAGCAGTATAAAATACACAGGAACCGGCCAGTAGCTCACCAACAATCCATTCTGGTATGCAATACAGAAAATGTATATTCCATAAAAAAGAAGAGGTTGTAGAAACCCTGCTCCTATCCAGCTGAATTTTATCAAACGCTCCACTCTTCCCCAAAGGCGGGTGTGGTATATGAAATGGTATTCGGGTTGACGCCAGAGATTGATCAAAAAATGACCGCAGAATAATGTATAAGCCACCCATATCGCCAGAAGGTAAAGTATTCCGAACTGATCGGTAAGAAAGAAAACAGCAAATGCGTAATGCTCCCGCCCGCTGAGAAAGCCAAATAGAACGGCAATCACAACGAAGAACATACCCGATCGCTGTCTGAAGAATTCTGCTACCGTACTTTGAAAAAGAGTCTTCATACAAGGGAAATCGGATTAAGCGTTTTATTGCGAAGCGCGTAAGCTCCGGAAATAATTAATCCTTCTTGTTCGAAAGTCTGGTGAGACGATAACAAAAACGTTACGCCTTGTTGGTAATACG
>DASYHR010000399.1:0-9324 GCA_035998385.1 Dyadobacter sp.
TAAGACGCTGGAATCTGAAATAGCCAGGCTGGATACGACGAAGAGAGAAGAGACCAACATCAAAATTGTGGCCGTTAAGCCGCTTGAAATTGGATCATTGAGCCATTATGTGGAACTGCAGGGGTCTGTAGATGCCAAAAATAGCGTTATGGTAACCCCTAAATCGGGAGGTTCGGTTACGGCGGTTTATGTTCGTGAAGGGGATCAGGTGAAGGTCGGTACTGTTTTGGCGAAAGTGGATGACAGCATTCTGCGCGAAACGATAGAGGAAATCAACAGTTCACTGGCATTGGCCAATACGGTTTATGCCAAACAGAAAAATCTTTGGGACCAAAAAATCGGTACTGAAATTCAGTTCTTACAGGCACAGAACAATAAAGAAGGACTTGAACGAAAATTGGCAACGTTGAATGCACAGCTTTCTCAATCTAAAATTGTGTCTCCGATTTCAGGAGTGGTGGATCAGGTCAATATCAAGATCGGAGAATCTGCTGCACCGGGTGCCGGTGTTTTCCGGGTTGTCAATCTGGGCAATCTTAAAGTGGTAGCCAAAGTATCGGATACTTATGCGGCCAGCGTGAAACGTGGAGATGAAATTCTCATCAGCTTCCCGGACCTGCAAAAGGACTTCAAAGCAAAGGTGTCATTTGTAAGTACTACGGTTGATCCTCTTAGCCGCACATTCACGATTGAAGCAAATCTTCCATCCAATCCTGCATTAAAACCAAACATGATTGCGAAAGTGCAGATCAATGATGCAACCAGAAAAGACGCACTTATTGTAGACCAGAATATTATTCAGGGTACAGAGAAAGGTCAGGTTGTATATGTTGCAGTTGAAGAAGGAGGTAAAAAAGTTGCCAAATCCAAACTGGTGAAGACAGGTTTGATATACAATGGCAAAATTGAAATCACTGAGGGACTACAGGCGGGAGATCAGATCATTACTACCGGTTATCAGGAAGTTGCTGATGGCCAGACGATCTCGTATTAACGTATAGGAGCCAGGGCGTAGGGCTACCTTAGCCCTACGCCCCCTGCACATTCAAACATTTAACTTTCAGCATACTCATGAAATTTGAAGATCATAAAACCCTCAGTTTTACCAACTGGTGCGTAGAGAATCGGACGACGATTTACATCTTTACGTTTATCATCACGTTGACAGGCTTTGTGGTATACAACAACCTGCCGAAGGAGCAGTTTCCCGACATCAAAATACCTCAGATTTACATCAATACGGTCTATTTTGGTACAGCTCCGGCAGATGTGGAAAACACGATTAACAAGCCCATTGAAAAACAGTTGAAGTCGATCAATGGTGTCAAACATATTAAATCCAATGCTTTACAGGACGTCTCAGTAATTCTCGTTGAATTTACACCGGATGTAGAGGTTTCCGATGCCTTACAGAGAGTTCGTGATGCGATTGACAAAGCCAAGCAGGATTTACCTCAGGAATTGGATTCGGGTCCTACGGCTCAGGATGTGAACTTTTCGGAGTTCCCGATTATGAATATTAACCTCGCAGGTAATTATTCTTTGAAACAACTTAAGGAATATGCGGAAGATATGCAGGATGCGATTGAAGCAATGCCTGAAATCAGTCGTGTTGATATAGTGGGCGCGCTGAACCGGGAGATACAGATCAATCTGGACTTGCCGCGTATGCAGGCAACCGGGCTGACTTTCTACGATATTCAGTCGGCCGTGCAGAGTGAAAATATCAACGTTTCCGGCGGAGATTTGAAAGTAGGCAAAGTACGCCGTACGCTTCGTGTGAAGGGTGAATTTATGGATATGACCGAATTGGCAAATCTGCGTATTCGTACCTCAACCGGGGCTGTAGTGCGACTTGGCGATGTGGCTGAAGTTGTAGACAGTTTTGAAGAACAGCTTGACTTTGCCCGTTTGGATGATAAATCTGTAATCACACTCAATGTAATCAAAAGAGCCGGATCCAACCTGGTGAAAGCTGCGGATGATATTGAAGTGATCATTGATAAAATGAAAGAGTCCGAGTTGCCGTCAGGTTTGGATGTGCGCATCACTGCCGATCAATCGGAACGTACCCGCGCCGACTTGCACGAACTGATCAATACGGTTATCATTGGTTTCATATTCGTGGTAATGGTACTGATGTTCTTTATGGGTATCCGCGATGCCATTTTTATCGGGTTGTCTGTACCTCTGTCTGCACTGGTCGCTTTTATGCTCATGCCCGTATTGGGGCCTGCGATCGGAACGGCATTTACTTTGAATACGATCGTACTTTTTGCCTTCCTGCTCGGAATCGGGTTGGTTGTGGATGATGCGATTGTGGTTATTGAAAATACCCACAGGTTGTTTAATAACCACAAGGACTGGACTATTCAGCAGGCGGTGAAAGCTGCGGCAGGGGAGGTGTTCGTGCCGGTATTATCGGGTACGCTTACGACCATTGCGCCATTCTTCCCATTGCTATTCTGGCCGGGTATAGTTGGGGACTTTATGAAGTTTTTACCGCTTACACTGATTCTGACGCTGATGTCGTCGCTGTTTGTTGCGTATGTGATCAACCCTGTTTTCGCGGTGTCATTTATGGGACGTCATGAGGATGAAAAGGAGAAACATGATACCAGCATCAAAACGATTATGCGACCTCTGATTATTTTGGGAGTGCTTGCTATCATCGGTTACTTTATAGACCTCGGCGTTGGTAATTTCTTTGTTATTCTTCTGGTTTTATATGTTTTCAACCACTATATCCTGACGCCAAAAATTCTGGTTCCATTCCAGGACAGGTTGTTGCCTGCGTTGAAACGAAACTATAAGGGTTTGATTACCTGGCTTATCAAAGGTTACAGACCTGTGGTTGCGATTATATCAATGGTGGTATTGTTGTTCGCCACGTTTGTGATCGTGGGTATTGCCAAGCCGGAAGTGACTTTCTTCCCGAGTGGTGATCCAGATTACATTTATGTATATAACAAACTGCCGGCTGGTACCGATGCGCTTACGACGGACTCAGTAACAAGAGTCATCGAAAAAAGGGTTTTTTCTGTATTGAAACAGGAAAAAGCGATGAACATCGTAAACTCGGTGATTGCCAATGTTGGTAAAAACGCCGGTGATCCTAACAACCCGGATCGCTCCGCTACACCTCACAAATCCAAGGTGACGGTAGCATTTGTAAAAAGTGAATCCCGTGACGGACGATCGACTCAGGAATTACTTACCAAAGTCCGTAGCGCTGTGAGCGGGATACCAGGAACTGAAATTTCGGTGGAACGTGAAAGCACCGGTCCGCCTACAGGGAAGCCTATTTCTATTGAGATTTCGGGTGATGAATTTGAGACTTTGCAGACACTTGAAAAAGATCTTTTGCAAAAAGTTCAGCAGTCGGGTATACAGGGAATCGATCAGTTGAAATCGGATTTGGTAACCAACAAGCCTGAAATTACGATTGATATTGACCGTGAGAAAGCACAACGCGAAGGAATCAGTTCTTCTCAGATTGCGCTCGCAATACGTACTGCTCTTTTTGGTTTGGAAGTCTCAAAATTCCGTGATGTGAAAGATGAGTACCCGATCATGGTTCGTTTGAAAAAAGATGATCGTCAGCAGATTGAAAAACTGTTGAGTCTGAATATCGTGTACCGTGACATGAACTCCGGGGGAGCATTGCGCCAGGTGCCGATTACCTCGGTGGCGAATATTTCATACACCACCACATTCAGCCAGATCAATAGAAAAGATCAGCAGCGAATTGTAATTCTGAGTTCAGATGTACTGCCTGGCTACAACGCGAATGAGATTGTAGCGCAGATTGAAACACTGCTTACTGATGTGAAAGTGCCTAATGGCTATACAGTGAAAATGGGTGGAGAGCAGGAAGACCAGGCCGAATCGATGAATTTCCTTACAGGTGCATTTGGAGCAGCCATTTTGCTGATCTATCTGATTCTGGCTACGCAGTTCAACTCGGTTGTGAAGCCACTTATTATATTCTTCACCATTGTGCTTTCACTGATCGGCGTATTGCTCGGTTTCGTGATTTTTGATAAAACTTTCTCCGTCATCATGTCGGGTGTAGGTATCATTGCACTTGCGGGTATCGTAGTGAAGAATGGTATTCTTCTCATCGAGTTCATCGACGAACTACGTGAGCGGGGTTATCCGTTACGTGACGCGATTATCGAAGGCGGAGCTATACGTTTAACACCAGTATTACTCACTGCATCTGCAGCCGTATTAGGTCTTATACCATTGGCATTCGGTCTTACGCTCGATTTTGTAGGATTGTTCAGATACTTCGAGCCGAACTTTGTCACAGGCGGAGCCAGTTCAGTATTCTGGAATATCCTTGCCTGGACCATCATCATGGGTCTTACGTTCTCAACCATCCTCACCCTTCTGCTTGTTCCGTGTATGTATTACGTGAATGAGCGGATCAGAGACAAGTGGTTCCGTAAAGGGAAACAGGAAGTGATTAATCCAAACTGGAGAAACGAGAGTATTTGAGACCCCGGTCTTGGCGACCCCGTCCGCATGGCGCAGCCAGGCTGAACGGTAAACCAGATTACAAAAAGTAAATACTAAAAACGGGAGTTGCTTTATACAAGGCGATTCCCGTTTTTAATTCAGCCTATTTTCTAAGCCAATCTTGTGTTTAGGAAATTTTTGGCAATCATATTCCTTTTTCCAAAAGATCATTACATTTGCAGCCAGTACCACGGGATGTGGCGCAGCTGGGGACGCCAAGTCGGGGACGCCTAGTCCAGTAGCGTGCTTGCATAGGAGTATTGGAATATTGTTGAATACCACGGGATGTGGCGCAGCTCGGTAGCGTGCTTGCATGGGGTGCAAGAGGTCGCAGGTTCAAATCCTGTCATCCCGACGCTGATTATCAATCACTTACAATTTAAATTGTAAGTGATTTTTTTGTCTAGTCGAACATTTTTATTGGTATTGTTTTAGGTTTTGTCTCGTTTTTAGCTATTTTTTTACTTTTCTTAGAAGCAGCTGTAATGAATTTTTCCTTTGATAAACTGAAGAATATTCTACACAAACCGTAGCTAGGAATAGTATATTTGGTAATCAAATCCAGGAAATACTATTTTATTTCACTAGTATCTTTATCTATCATCACATGCCGACAACGACTGCCGGTGTGAAGAACAGTCTGTTTCTTACACCGGTAAGCTCTTCATAAATTTGGCTGAGACATTCTTTTGCATTCATTCAGATGATAAGACATCTTTGAAAGGAGTTAGTTTTAGGCATGTCCAAACATCATTGATAATTCGAGCAGTTTACTTCAAAGTACAATTTGATGGATGCTAATTATCAGCTTGTAATAAGAGAAATGCAGACACGATGGGGAAGTTGCACACCAAAAGAGGAAATTATTCTTAATCCTGAATTGATAAAAGCACCAAAAGGCTGTATTGAATACGTCATTATTCATGAGCTCTGCCATTTAATCCATCATGACCATACTCAGAAGTTTATTGATCTTCAAAGTAAGGAAATGCCGGATTGGGAAAAATGGAAAACCAAACTGGAAAAGTTATTGGCTTAGTAGGATGATTTAACTTTCAACCCTCACACAGTAGTTTCCAGCCTTTCCTTCCTTTCAGTAGTTCTGTCCTCGCTGCAATAATAATATAATTCAAGTAGGCTATGAACAGAAAAATATAAGTCTCAGATTACCAATAACTTTAGTTTCCCATGTCCAGATTCCCACTACTCGTTTTATCACTCTTCATCACGCTCACAGCATTTTCCCAAACCAAAAAAAAACCTAATTTTCCTGACGGTACAAGGATTCCGGCTTGGTTTTCGGATTCGACAAAAATTAAACTGGCGGATTTGGGAGAGCAGTATGTGCTTACGAAACATGGTGTGCTGGCGGATAGTAATCTTGTGCAGACAGCTGCGATTCAAAAGGTGATTGACCTCGCACAGGAGCGCGGAGGTGGAGTGATTGTGGTTCCGAAAGGTACGTTTCTGAGTGGTGCTTTATTCTTTAAGCCGAAAACACATTTGTACGTGTCGGAAGGTGCTGTGCTGAAAGGATCGGACAAAATCGCCGATTACCCGATCATGCCGTCACGTATGGAGGGACAGAATCTGGATTATTTTCCGGCTTTGGTGAATGCCTATGGCGTGAATAACTTTTCCATTTCCGGTGGCGGAACCATTGACGGAAATGGACTAAACTACTGGAAAGCTTTCTGGCAACGCAGAAAGGAAAATCCAAACTGTACGAATCTGGAGGTTTCCCGTCCGCGACTGGTGTTTATATGGAAGAGTAATGATGTGCAGGTGCAGGATGTGCGACTGCAAAACTCTGGTTTCTGGACGAGTCATTATTACCAGTGTAATAATATCAAAATCCTGAACGTGCGTATCACTGCTCCTCACGAACCTATCAAAGCGCCAAGTACGGATGCGATTGACCTGGATGTTTGTAATAACGTATTGATCAAAGGTTGTTACCTGGCTGTGAATGACGATGCCATTGCATTGAAAGGCGGGAAAGGACCATATGCTAATAAGGAGGCAGGCAATGGAGGGAACTCAAATATTATCATTGAAGACTCTGAATTCGGCTTTTGCCATGCTGCGCTTACTTGTGGTAGTGAAGCAATTCATAACAAAAATGTAGTGATGCGTGATTGCCATATTACCAATGCGGTGCGTGTGTTATGGCTTAAAATGCGTCCGGACACGCCTCAGAGATATGAGTTTGTAAGTGTTGAAAACGTCAATGGCTTTGCGCACAGCCTTATTTATGTTAAGCCATGGACGCAGTTTTTTGATCTGAAAGGCAGAAAAGAGGCTCCTCTTTCCTACAGCGATAATATCACGTTAAAGAACATCAAAATGCAATGTGAAGTATTTTTTGATGTAAAACCCGGAGAATATGACCGGTTATCTAAATTTAATTTTGAAAACCTGGACATCACTGCCAAAAATGATGCTTTTGACAAAAGTCTGGTGAAGGGTTTTACAGTCAAAAATGTAAAAGTTAACAATAAACAATTTCAGTAGTATCCGGTTCACGTTGTTCATTTTGAAACTACGAATAACATTGAAAGCCCCGGATCCGTCGATAGCGACAGATCCGGGGCTTTTTATATTAGTTCGTTTGAGTTGTTGATTACACCAGCGTAACGCCTTCTGGTACCGGAGTGTCTCCGGCGGCTACAGTAGTATATTCCAGCTGTAGTCTCTTGCCCGAAACGTCCGCTTCTTCAAGCAACTCGAATGTTTTTCTTTCTCCCAAAATCAATAATGCCTGAAATAACACACCGGCATAGTTATACTCTTCGCTTCCCGGCCCTTTTTCTTTTCCCAGGTCATTGTAGTGTCCAAACAGGTCTTTTCCTTTTCCCATAGTGTTCAGGTGATGGTTGGTTTATGTATAACTTCCGCTGTTACATTTTATAAAGCAGATCAGCGTGTGGGATCTACTGCCAGCAATGCCTTTTGGCTACATTCGCCGTTGAGGTAATCTACCGCCATAACGGCGATGGACAATGGCTGTCCTGCTTCCAGCATCAGATCAATCTCTTCGTAAGTTCTGATATTGCCGGTCAATATCTTTATAGCTTCCCGGTATCCGTTTTTAATTCCGGCGTTTTCGTCTCTGCTGGTCGCCGGGTGCTGCAGTATACGGGCAACCGCTTGTATGGTATCTTCCAGTTGCTCTTCCGACGGCGTACTATGTTCGTAATCTTTTTGCTCTGATGAGTTCATACTGCAAAATATTAAAACCGCTGTGATTTCCATTATAAATGTCAAAATTTCATGCCTCGTGGAAAATTAGGCTGTTAGGACCGTCCGTTCTGATTGCATCAACCTGAAAATTAAATTTTGTGTAGCAGTTCAGAATTAGAAGTGCAATTTGCATTTTGAAATGAACTGGAGATGAATAGCCAAGTTGCAGGAAGGCAATGCGTTGATAGTTCGTTCGTCTTTGAATTATTGACTCAATAAGCTTTTGATACCAAGTACGACCGACAACCGGTATAAAAATTGTAATTTTAAGAATCTACGAGCCTGTGAAGGTGCCAACTAGAACAGCTCACTTACCATTTGCATTTTCCCTTACCAGGGCACTACACGAATAGAATAAACTATGGAACCAAATAAAGAAACAAAGTCAATAGAGAATATTGAACTGGTTTTTCTCAAGCCGGAAGACTACCAGGAGATCAAAGAGATGATGATTGAGACCTATTCCAGCATGCCAAATGCCTATTGGAAGGAGCATCACATCAACAGGCTGATCTCGATTTTTCATGAAGGACAAGTAGGAATCAAAGTAGATAATGAATTAGCAGGTTGCGCTCTATCTATTATTGTTGACTATGATAAAGTCGACTCAAAGCATACTTACCGTGCAATAACCGGCGATTATAGCTTCAATACCCACACAAAGAAAGGAGATATCCTTTACGGAATTGACGTATTTATCCGCCCAAAATTTCGGGGTCTCAGATTGGGCCGCCGGTTATACGATTATCGTAAAGAACTTTGTGAGAAGTTGAACCTGAAAGGAATAGTGTTTGGAGGCCGTATCCCGAATTATCACCAGTACGCAGATGCGATGTCTCCGAAGGAATACATCGAAAAAGTAAGAAATAAGGACATTCATGATCCTGTTTTAAACTTTCAATTGTCAAACGACTTTCATCCTGCGCGGATACTTCAGGGATATCTCGAAGGTGATACAGATTCCAACGAATACGCTGTGCTTCTGGAATGGGACAATGTTTATTACGAGAAAATCTCAGATCAGGCTGCGTTCAAAAAATCTATTATCAGGCTGGGTTTAGTGCAATGGCAGATGCGTTTATATAGCGATCTGGATGAGCTGATGCAGCAGGTGGAATACTTTGTGGATGCGGTGTCGGGCTACAGGTGTGATTTTGCCCTCTTTCCGGAATTCTTCAACGCCCCCTTGATGTCTGAATACAATCATCTTGCGGAGCCTGATGCCATCAGGAAATTAGCAGAGTACACGGAGAAAATTGTCAGCCGCTTCTCTGAGCTCGCTATCTCCTACAACATTAACATCATTACGGGAAGTATGCCTGAGGTGGTAGGAAATACGTTGTACAATGTGGGTTACTTGTGCAAAAGGGACGGCGGCATTGAGCGGTTTGAAAAGCTGCATGTAACACCGGACGAAGCAAAGGTGTGGGGTATGCAGGGTGGTAGTAAAATCAAAACTTTTGATACTGACTGTGGTAAAATTGGTATATTGATTTGCTATGATGTTGAATTTCCGGAGTTGGGTCGAATTCTTGCCGACGATGGTATGAACATTTT
>DASYHR010000401.1:0-6851 GCA_035998385.1 Dyadobacter sp.
TTCGAAAACAAAGCACTTGAATTCCTGAAATCGGCACAACATAAGGCGCGAACATTCGTGAAGAAAAGTGGATATGACCCGCCTCCGATCAAAGAAAAAGAAAAGCGGCTTACCGGCGAAATGAAGGATTTGAATAAGAATCTTACATCAGACAAAATCTATAATGAGAAAACCACCGGGCAGCTCGTGGCGGAGGTGTTGGGGTACATGGATGTAGAAAAACCTGATAAGGATACTGAAAACAAAATGCAGCTGGCAGGTTCGGTTTTGTCGGACAGGTTGCTGAATAGTGGTCCTTTCAATGGTGGTCCAAAGAATTGGAAAGTGTTGGCCTCATTACAGAAAATGGTGAGTGCAAAGCCATTGAGCACAAAGGAAAAAGTTGAGCTAAAAAATGAACTCTACAAGCGAACCGACAAGGCGTTGGAGAGAAATGAAGGTTATAGGGGCGAAAAGAAATTGGAAGGTGCTTTTTGGAAATTGATGCAGTAGTATGATTGAATTTAATTTTGACTGGCATGATGGATTGAATCAGATCATTATGATTCTGGTGGCTGTCATGCTCCCTTTTCAACTCTGGTTATTGCTTCGAAGCAAACCATTGTGGACCAGCAGGCTGTTTTTACGTTTGGGTTTGAACATATTACTTTGGCTGGCAGTAATCGCATTCGTGCTGCAACCATTCTGGTACTCAAGCCGTGCCGGCCGTACTGCGGTGTTGTTTGGAGATGATGTATCAGATGACTTTAAAAACGCGCTCAGAGACAGTCTTCCGCAATTGCGGAAGATTCAGTTGAATGAGTATACGGATATTGCAAAGCTCTCCTCTGTCGATTCGCTTGTGGTAGCCGGTCAGTCTTTTTCGGATCAGGTATTCAATAATCTTTTAGTGGCTGATACAAAACCTGTGTTAAAATGGATGCCGTATCATACGATTAATACTGTGTATGACCCGGAGTGGAAAGCCGTTCTGCGGAAAGGTGAAATTCAGGTTGTATCCGGTTCTATTGAATCTGATGGTGGGCATCAATTACGTCTGTGTTTTGCAGGCCAGACAATTGACAGTACCAGACTTATAAAAGGAGTGCAAAGGTTTCAGCTGCAGGCTCCGGCATTTGTTCAGGGGCAAAGTTTTTTCACCGTCAATCTTGGAGAAGCGGTTCTGGATACCATCCGCTTTTTTGCCCGACCAACCGAGCCTTTAGTGTTTCAATTCGTTCAGGAAAGCCCCGATTTTGAAAGCCGGAATCTGGCAACATGGCTTGGAAAGAATGGACATTCCGTGCTGTATACAACGACTTTGTCCAAAGATCTGGACAGCAAACAAACCATCAATACCACTAAAAAAGAAGCGGATATCATCGTCGCTGATCCCGTTAATGCATCGGCGTCAGTAGTGAAAAAAGCATTGGCAGCGGGGAAAAGTGTTCTTTTTATTAATGTAGCCAATCCGCTTGCAGACATAGGCAGGATCAATTCAGCCCTTGGAACCAAGTTCACTTTGAAACGGACATCACAACGAGAATCCGTCTCCGTATTGTCAGGACTTTCTGCATTTCCTTATTTATTTACTGCTTCGGGTCGCCTGCTGAGTGCTCCGGGCTTGCCCGTTGCGGTTGAAAAGCAAAAGGGACAAGTGGCGGTGAGCTTGCTGAACGAGACCTTTCCGCTTGTGCTAGCCGGAGATAGTATCGCGTATCAGAAGGTTTGGAATAACATCCTCGCCGTGGCGCATCCGTCATTAAAAAACAATATATCTGTTCGTGGTCCGCTGGTTTCCGGCTTGACTGCTGACGTCAACCTCAATAATTTCACGAACTTACCTGCGCCATTTAAAATCGGTAATGATACGATATATCCTGCGAAATCGGCACTGAATAGTGTTTCATACAACGCGTCTTTCAGACCTTCTGAAAACGGTTGGGTCAGCCTTCCAGACTCGGCAAAAAGTAAGGTTTTTGTTGAGAAAGCATCCTCATATAGCGAGGCGCAATTAAAAGATTTTATCAAATCCTATTCAGCAAAAAATTCATTGGTTAGTACAACCGACCGGATTCGCAATCAACCTTCGCCATGGTTTTGGCTGGGTCTGTTGCTGGTATGTTTGACCGCTGTTTGGGTTGAAAGAAAATTGTGATGCCTTGCAGGTAATTTGTGTATTCCAGCCCTTATTGCATATCTTGACGGCTCGATGTAACCACCACAATTTACCAACTCACTATGAAAATCGCGACTTTCAGTACACAAGCTTACGACCGACAGTTCCTGGATCAATTTAATACGGGTCATGAAATCAAGTATTTTGAATTACCCTTGAATGAACAGACGGCAACTTTCACGAAAGGTTTTGAAGCCGTTTGTATTTTCGTGAATGATACTGCCAATGAAGCCGTCATCAACGTACTGGCCGATAATGGAATCAAACTTATCGTGCTGCGCTGTGCCGGATTTAACAACGTAGATCTGAAAGCGGCTCAGAAAAAGGACATTACGGTTGTCCGTGTGCCCTCCTATTCCCCGGAAGCTGTTGCTGAGCATGCATTGGCGCTCATCCTTACATTGAACCGCAAAACGCATAAGGCCTATAACCGCGTACGGGAAGGGAATTTCTCGTTGGAAAAACTGATGGGTTTCAACCTGCATGAGCGTAAAGTAGCAGTGATTGGTACAGGCGGAATCGGTAGAGCTTTCTGTAAGATTCTTCTCGGTTTCGGATGTAAAGTGGCTGCCTATGATGTTCGTGTCGACGAGAGTCTGGAAAAAGCAGGTGTGCTGTACGACTCTTTAGAATATACACTTGCAGACGCCGATATTGTATCGTTGCATTGCCCGCTGTTGGAAAGCACCCATCATCTGATTAATAGTCAGACTTTGAAGTTATTCAAACACGGAGCGATGCTCATCAATACTAGCAGGGGCGGACTGGTGCATACCGCTGATGTAATTGAAGCGCTGAAAAGTGGCCAACTCGGTTCTTTGGGACTGGATGTATATGAACAGGAGGGGGATCTTTTCTTCAGAGATTTCTCCGAAGATATTATTCAGGATGACCAGATTGCGCGGTTGATTTCATTCCCAAATGTACTGATCACCTCTCATCAGGGATTCTTTACAAGGGAAGCTATGGAGCAAATCGCAGTAACGTCCTTCGGGAACATTGACGCTTTCGATAAAGGGGAAGAGCTTGTAAATCGCGTAGAATAAAGTGAAGGATCAGAGCTGCTTGCTTTATAAACAGCTCTGATTTATCTATCGACCACAAATACCCGTAAAATCGCAAAAGACACAAGTGTTGAGCTCGTTGGTTTTAGCAAATGGGATATCAGGATCAAGCATTTCATTCAAGATATCAGTCAGTATTCTTTCTGATTCTTCTAAAAATAAGGACGGATTTATACCGTCTGTCAGGTCGAGCGGATTGACAATCGGATTTTTAGGATCGCGGAAGGAATAGAATCCTGACTTGACCAGATGATGCCCGAATTCATATACAGTATCCTGCAATTTCAGTCCCTGATCTTCCAGCATTTTCCGGTACATCAGGTATTCGTAAAGCCAGAGCTGCCTTACATAACCCATTTTTTTATCCCCATCGGTTCTCATCATTTCATCTCTTTGAGACGGATCGGCAAGTTTTGTCTTTGCAGAAAGCTCAACGCTGCCGGTTTTGTAATCCATCACATACAACGTTCCCGAGTCATCGCGCTCAATCCTGTCTATCTTACCACCAATATTGACCGGCGTGTGTTGTCCTTGCAGAACCAGGTTGATGCTTGTGCGTAGAGCCTGTTCTGCCGCCAGAATTTTCCTTCCGGGCTTCTGTTCCATCTGATGTTTGAGAAACGTCAGGATTTGTTGCTCCCCGATCTGGAAATAGATTCTGTTTAGTCCCATATCAGTAACGTAGCCAGAATAAAGTCTGCTGAACTCCTCCTTCAGAACCGCTTTTATTTCCTCCTCTGACGGATCATTTCCGAACAGGAAAAACTCATTGTCCAGCCGTTCCAGGCAGCCGTGTAACCATATCCCGATCTTGTCCATACCCAGCTCCTCTTCGACTTCTTCCTTTTCCTGAACACCGACAATATGTTTCAGGTAAAACTGCATCGAACAACGAATAAATTCATTGAGGTGGGTAGGGTAAATGCCTTTTCCGGAAAGATACGCCCTGATAGACGTTATCATTTCTTCGTTTTTGGCGACTACTTCTTCGGGTTCGGTGTAGGTGTCAGATTCAAAAACGACTGTTTTGTTTTCAACTTTAATCAACGGATTGTACTCGGTCAGTTCATACTCCAGCTGGCGTATAAACCGGCTTTTTTCTCCACCTCCAGGTGCATCATTGGTGCTGGTGTAGAGCATATGTATTTCGGAAGCACGTTGGATAAGATGATAAAAATGGTAGGACATGACAGCCTCCTGATGCTGATAGGTAGGTAATCCCACAGCCTGAGCAGCGTCAAACGGAATCAGTGAATTTTGTTTCTTGGCCTGTGGAATAATTCCTTCGTTCACCGACAACACAATGATTCTCTCAAAATCCAGCGCCCTCGTTTCAAGCATTCCCAAAATCTGAAGATCGCTGATCGGTTCTCCGCTGAAAGGAATTTTGGTTTGTCTGATGAGTTCAAACATAAAAGAGCGCAGCGTTTTCAGATTGATCAGTTCACTACGTTCGCTCAGGGTTTGTTCGAATTGTTTGAGTAAAGTATAAAACAGATACAGATACTCCGTTTCCAGCGCATTCTTGTAATCTTTATAGACATCCCGCAGCAAATTGATCAGCTCATAAAATGCGTCCAATATCGCTATGGGATTTTTTTTATCCCAACGGGAAAACAGTATCTTGAAAAGCGGGTGGTGGTCACCCATTGCAATCAGCTCGTCAGAACTCAGATAGACAATATTGTCTTTGGTGATTGCATTGAGCGTTCTTTGTATAATGGTCTGGCCGTCCCCCTGAGGCTTGAGCATCACATATTCGTAGTGGCGGATGAAAGGATGGTTCAACACTTTTCCGACAGATTTATGCCCGAATTTGGGAATCCTGATAATCTGACCACTCCTGTTCTTGAATTCTACAACGTTTTGCTGCAGCTCAAATAAGCTATCAATCAGTGTATACAAAAGTGAACTCCTCAGCGAAAGCCCCATGGTAATATTCAGATCCGTCACCTGCTCATCCAGCGAGTACAGCGTAGGCAAAAGCAGATTTTCATCCGCCAGCACGATTGCTGTAAGTACTGGTTTGTCTGGGTCCTCACTTTCGCGCATGGTCTTATACAACTGTCCGGCCACCTTCGCTTGCAGCGTTGCATTGGGAACTCCGTACAGTGTAATATTTTTTACTGATGTGAGAAGATGGTCGGTAGTCTGATTCCATTCTTTCCCAAACCGCTTATCCCTCTGATATTCCCGCAGGCTTTTCCCGGCTTCTACTCCTGTATTTTCCTGCATGTAATAGCGGTCAGTATCCCAAATTGTCTCTGCTTTTTCCGCCTTCACAAGGCTGGTAACGATCTTTTTTTCAGCCTCCGTAAATGCATTGAAGCCTGCAAAGTAAATGCGTTCGTGGGTGGTGTCGGCAACCAGCAACGTATCCACATGCTCGGCCAGATGCCTGTATGCCATGCCCCTATAGGCCTTATTTCTGCTGGAAAGCCTTGTTCTGAACGATGCGTATATTTTCTTAATGTTCTCAAAAAGAGAGAAGTACTGCTCTGTACCACTGGTTTCCGGCAAAGTCCTGCCTGATGGGAGGTTTTGCTGCCAGCGATCAATGGCCCTCGCTTCTGACAGATAATCGAAAAGATAATCTGTATTAACGAGGTATTGATCTAGTTTATCTAAATCAGAGAGCAGTACAGATGCCCAACCCATAAACCTGTCAAAGTCAATGGTCGGATCAATTTCCTTGAAAGTCTCATACAGTTCGAAAAGAAGGTGTACCGAGTCTTCAATCTGAAGTGTGCATATACTTTCTACAAAATCATCTACGGCCAACACAGTAGGGCTCATCACAGGCTCTTTGGCGACGTTGGCCAACTCCTGCATAATGAAAAATGCCGCTCTCCGTGTAGGCAAAACAATAGTTACACCGGAGAGATCAGATGGATGATTTTTGTAAATATGTGCAGCTACGTGTTGAAGAAAGGTTTGCATTACGGCTCACTTTGGTGAATAGTCGGGTAAAATTAAGAAAGCATTGAAGATATTTAGTGCATGCGGTCTCCGCGGGGACCGAGCGTCTTCATAATTTCCGCTTCCTTAAGAAGTAGTTCTTTCCAGCGGTTTCGTACCATATCCTGAGGGATGTATTGTTCGGCTAACTCAATAAAGGTACGGTAGTGACCAGCTTCAGAAATCATAAGCTCACGGTAGAACTTCTGCAGATGTTCATCATCCAACGCCTCTGATAGTAATTTGAACCGCTCACAACTCCGGGCTTCTATCAATGCGCAGATCAGTAGTTTGTCAAGCAATGCTTCTTCATAATCACCTTTATTGCGAACCAGTTTCATCAGCTGGCCAACGTATTCATCTTTTCGCTGGCGGCCAAGCGGGATATTGCGCTTTTTTAGTTCTTTCAATACTCTCTGAAAATGGCCCCATTCTTCAGCTACAATAGGCGTGAGTGTTTCGACGATACTGGTTTTCTCAGGATAATGTACGATCAGTGATATACAGCTGGAAGCGGCTTTTTGCTCGCAATAAGCGTGGTCAATCAGAATGTCGCCAATCTGCATGGCGGCTATATCAACCCACCTGGGGTCAGTTGGGAGTTCGAGACCGAGTGTGGTTAATGACATTTTTTGTATAAATATATTTCTTTTAAAAACCATAAACTGCTT
>DASYHR010000416.1:0-5584 GCA_035998385.1 Dyadobacter sp.
GGTATTAATAAACAATAAAGGAGTTTTGCAGTTTAAGGTCGAAACCCGACTGCCGAAAGCCGATAGCCACAAAATCATGCAAATAAGATTTGAAAGTAGTCGTAAGGAGGTTTCTCAGATGGATACCGCTAGCTTACGTGAGAATTTTTTGATAGAAAACATTTTTGAGACAGATAAAATCTCATTTGTGTATTCACATTACGACCGTGTGATGATTGGCGGTGCCATACCTGCCAACGGTCCGCTGAAGCTGGAAACATTTGACTCATTACGTGCTGAATATTTCCTGGAAAGACGCGAGATCGGGATCATCAATATTGGTGGAGACGGCCAGATTACTGCCGATGGCGAGACGATCGCTATCAGTAAACTAGGCTGTGTGTATGTAGGAAAAGGGACAAAAGAAGTAACTTTTACCAGCGCAGATTCAGCAAATCCGGCTGTATTCTATTTGCTTTCTTCTCCAGCTCACCAAACCTACCCTACCCGACACTTCTCCAAAGAAGATGCAACGCCGATGACAGTTGGCAGTATGGAAACCTCCAACCACCGTACCATTTACAAATACATCTACCTGGATGGGATTCAGAGTTGTCAACTTGTGATGGGACTTACAGTATTGCAAACCGGAAGCGTATGGAACACCATGCCTTCGCACGTACACGACCGCCGTATGGAAGCGTATTGCTACTTCGACGTACCGGCGGAGCAGCGCGTGCTTCACCTGATGGGCGAGCCATCCGAAACGCGGCACCTATGGGTAGCCAACCACCAGGCGATTATTTCGCCACCATGGTCAATTCACTCAGGATGTGGAACATCCAACTATTCATTCATCTGGGGAATGGCTGGTGAGAATAAGGATTATACAGATATGGATCCTGTTTTGATTGGAGATTTGAAATAGGTTCGGTCATAGATATTATTTGGAAAGCCGGATGAGTTTCAGGACTTATCCGGCTTTTTTTGTGAGTCCTAAAATTAATGCAGCCATCAAACCGCCGTTTTTCGAGTAACGACTGACATCCGTAGCAAAACCCAATCTGGGGATAATCCTAGTTTACCCACGTCCATATCCGTTCTTCAAAAACCAATAAACCGCAAACAAATCCGCGAAATGTGATATTGTGAGCATTTCTGAAGCGGCAATCTGTCTCTGGCAACGTTCCCGACAACGATTGCACAATTAAACACAATTTAATGTTTGATAATTATAATTAATACATCTAAACTCGTCTTACTCACCTGATCAGAACATCACGTGATGCTCATTCCGGTATTGAAATAAGTCAATTGCATGAAAAAATTATTCCTACTTTCCCTTGTCATCTTCTTCGCATTTCGCCCTGCCGAAAAACAGGTTCAGGTATTTTTGATTGGTGACTCTACCTTATCAACCAAAAAACCAGGTGATGCACCTGAAACAGGCTGGGGAATGGTATTGCAGGATTATTTCGAGGCAGATAAAATCAGCATTCAAAATCATGCACAGAATGGCAGAAGTACCAAAAGCTTTATCAATGAAGGCAGATGGACCGCCGTTCTAAAAGACCTCAAACCGGGCGATTGGGTCTTGATACAGTTTGGTCATAACGATCAGAAAGATAAGGATACAAGCCGCTTCACGGCTCCGCAGGGAGACTACCGCAAAAATCTCATCCGGTTTGTAAAGGAGACACAAGCCAAAGGTGGAAAAGCGGTTCTGATCACACCAGTGATGCGCAGAAGGTTCGATGACAAAGGTGCATTTTTCGATACACATGGTGATTATCCTGCCGCAGTAAAAGCAGTGGCTTCAGAGATGAAAGTTCCGGTAATCGACTTACACACCAAAAGTGGTGAGGTTATCAAATCCATGGGACCGGAAGCATCTAAAGAACTTTTTATGCATCTGGAAGGTGGTATTTATGCCCGCTCTCCCAAAGGTCTGATTGACGATACGCACTTTTCCGGTTACGGAGCTTCTGTTATGGCAGGTATCGTCGCAGACGGCATTAAAAACCAGATCCCCGAACTGGCGAAATCCCTGAAACATTTCGGCTCAACCGACAAATATGTATACGAGCTTCCGAAAGTGCTGGTTCCGGCATTCAAAAAAGACACTTTTAATATTATTCAATACGGTGCTAAAAGTGACGGAGTACAATTGAATTCCATTGCCATCAACAAAGCCATTGACGATTGTTCTGCAAACGGCGGCGGTACGGTGCTTATTCCGGATGGCTTCTGGCTAAGCGGGCCTATTGTTTTAAAGAATAACGTCAATCTGCATATCTCAAAAGGTGCGTTATTACAATTCAGCGATAATTACGATGATTATCCCGTCGTAAAAACGAGTTGGGAGGGATTAGATGCGGTTCGTTGCCAGTCGCCGATAAGCGCCACAAATGCAACTAATATCGCTATCACAGGCGGTGGAATCGTGGATGGAGCAGGACAGGTTTGGCGTGCTGTGAAAAGAGAAAAGCTAACGGAAGGACAGTGGAAAAAGCTGGTTTCCTCCGGCGGTATTGTCGACAAAGACCAACGTATCTGGTATCCTACAGAAAAATCTTTGCTGGGTAACAGCACCAAAGGAGCAGGAAATATCGCGGCAGGTTATAACGAAAACAACGTAGCTCCTTTCAAGGATTTCCTTCGTCCGAATATGGTTCGTTTCACCAACTGTAAGAAGATTTTACTCGATGGCGTCACCTTCCAGAATTCACCAGCATGGAATCTGCACCCTATGCTTTGCGAGCACATCACGTTGCGTAATCTGACCGTACGTAACCCTTGGTATGCTCAGAACGGTGACGGCGTTGATCTGGAATCCTGCAGATTCGGGGTCATTGACAACTGTACATTTGATGTGGGTGATGATGGCATCTGTATCAAATCCGGACGGGATGAAGAAGGACGTAAGCGCGGTGTACCTACAGAAAATATTATCGTTCAAAACTCAACCGTATTCCACGGACACGGTGGTTTTGTGATCGGCAGTGAAATGTCCGGAGGTGTGAAAAATATCTTTATCAACAATTGTAACTTCCTGGGTACAGACGTGGGTCTGCGCTTCAAAACGGCAAGAGGCCGCGGCGGAGTGGTTGAGAATATTTATGTTTCCGATATCAACATGACCAACATTCCCGGTGAAGCTATATTGTTTGATATGTACTACATGGCGAAAGATCCGGTTCCTCAGCCAGGCGAGAAAAACGAATTGCCGGTAATGAAGTCGGAGCCGGTAAATGATGGTACACCCCAATTTCAGAATTTCAATATCCGAAACGTAGTTTGTAAAGGTGCCGAAACGGGTATTATGGTACGCGGACTTCCTGAAATGAGCATTAAGAATATCACAATCGAAAATGCCGTATTACAAAGCAACAAGGGTTTTGTTTGTATTGAAGGAGAAAATATCAACCTGAAAAATGTAACACTGCTTACCAAAGACAAAACCGTGATGCAGATTCAGAATAGCTCAAACGTGACAATGGACGGAATCCAATATGCTGAAGGACGTGATCTACTGTTGAACGTAACAGGCGTCAGATCCAAATCCATCAAGCTGATTAACACAGACGAGAAAAAGGCAAAGAAAGCGGTTCAGTTTGGAGGCAACGCAAGTGATAAGGTTTTTAGCAGGAAGTAGACACATATAACTACATCGGAGATCGTTACGGTGCGCTGCACCTTCTGTTTCTGACATTTGGGGTCTTTCTCTATAAATATTGCGGTGCTCTGCGCCTTAGTGCATAGGCGCAGAGCGCCGCAATACTTGTAGAAAAATAATGCTCAAAGATATCCAAGGTGCAGCGCACCTTAATAAAATTAGACGAAGCTCAAATCATTGAAAACAAATTATGGAACTGTTCGAAAACCAATTCATCAACGACAACGACATCCCCTGGGAAGACCTGGGTGGCGGAGTGAAACGTAAGGTGATGTCCTATGATCAAAATGTAATGATGGTGAAAGTCGCCTTCGAAACCGGCGGAATTGGCGCATTGCATAGTCACTACCACACGCAAATGAGTTATGTTGAAAGTGGATCATTTGAAATGACAATCGGTGAGAAAAAAGGAATCCTCAAAAAGGGAGACGGTTATTACATTCCGCCCAATATCGTCCACGGTGCCTTGTGCCTGGAAGCCGGCGTACTCATCGATGTTTTTACACCGATGCGCGAGGATTTTGTCAAAGAGTAGAGCCATTTCACGTAATCCCACATACAGCTATTTACATCGTTATTTCAAGTTTATAATGAAAATCAATACCCCGAACTTCAGAAGTTTAACATTCCTGTTCTGCAGCATTTTGCTTGCTTCAGGCGCTTTTGCTCAGGATATGACCTGGTCGAGACGAATGACCGACTCTTTCATTGCCCGCCACAAGGATTCAATTCTCGTCGGCAAAAACACCAAAACCCGGTGGGACTACGAACAGGGGCTGATGCTGAAAGCCATTGAAAAAGTATGGTATCGCACAGGTGAGGGCAAGTATTTTGATTACATCCGTAAAGATATTGACCAGTATGTGGGCAAAGACGGCAGTATCCGATCTTATAAATTTGATGATTTCAATATCGACAATATACCTCCGGGACGTGCTCTGCTGACTTTATATCAGCAAACACTGCCTGATAAAGACAAATACAAAAAAGCTGCCGACCAACTTTGGAAACAATTGGAAGAACAGCCAAGAACAAAAGAAGGTGGCTTCTGGCACAAAAAACGTTATCCAAATCAAATGTGGCTGGATGGTCTTTTCATGGGCGAACCGTTCGCAGCCGAATACAGCAAAATTTTTAAACATCCTGAACATTTCAACGACATCGCCAGGCAGTTTGAGCTGATTGAGAAATATGCGGTTGATGAGAAAACAGGATTGGTATACCATGCTTACGACGAAAGCCGTGAGCAACAATGGGCTGATAAAAAAACAGGTCGTTCTCCTCACTTTTGGGGACGTGCAATTGGATGGTATGCAATAGCCATCGTCGATGTACTCGATTACTTTCCTGAAAATCACCCTAAGCGCGCTGAGTTAATCAGCTACATCAAAAGACTCGCTCCGGTTCTGGCAAAGTACCAGGACAAATCTTCCGGTGTATGGTATCAGATCGTAGATCAGGGCAATAGAAAAGGGAATTATTTCGAGGCGTCTGCTTCCTGCATGTTTGTATATGCACTCGCCAAAGCATCACGCCTGGGCTACATTCCGGAAACATATGCTGCTACTGCAAAAAAAGGTTTCGATGGTATTCTTAAAAACTTCATAGAAGTAGAAGCGGATGGCCTGGTGAGCCTGAACAAAACGGTAAGTGTAGGTGGCTTGGGTGGCACGCCGTATCGCGATGGCACTTACGAGTATTACCTCAGCGAACCTATTCGCAAGAATGACCTGAAAGGTGTGGGGCCGTTTATCTTTGCAAGTATTGAAATAGAAATCGCTGCTGAAAATGCGATAGGAAAAGGTAAAACGGTGGGTTTGGATTACCATTTCAACCGGGAGTTCAGAAAAGACCTGAATGGCCAGCAGGAGCAATTTCACTACACCTGGGAAGACAGATTCCACTCCGGTTTCTGGCTTTGGGGAAATA
>DASYHR010000433.1:0-2063 GCA_035998385.1 Dyadobacter sp.
GAATCCTGAGGTTGAAAAGGAGCTGGCAAGAAAACAGGCTGAGATCAAAAAAACGACCATCAGCAAGAGGCGTGATCAGGCTACAAAAAATCAGACAGTTGTAGCTCAGGATTCGACCATGGCTGATTTCTATAATACTTATGATCCTTACAAAGTAACAGAAACAGATCGTGCCAAATATGATCAGTATCTATCGGGTCTGTCAGAAAATGAAAGACAACTCGTTTCCGGCAACTCTAATTTCTATACGCTTGCTGTCAAAAACAAAGGCGGATTGGTAATGCCTGTGATTGTAAAAATGGAGTTTGAAGACGGCACTGACTCGACAGTCACTTTTCCGGCAGAAATCTGGAGGTTCAATGACGGACAGATTAATAAGGTAATACCAACGAAAAAGAAAGTGGTTCAGTGGACACTTGATCCCAATTTCCAGATCGCGGACATTGATACCGAGAATAATTCATTCCCAAGAAAACCGAAACCAACACGTTTCCAGATTTTCAAACAGCAGCAGACTGCCCGCCCTACAAACCCGATGCAGACAGAAGGCGCAGGAAAAGTTGGCGCCAGCCCTAAAAACGAATAGTATGAATATCGTAATTCTTGACGGCTATACACTGAACCCCGGTGACCTTGACTGGGCTCCTGTCGAAGCACTGGGTAACGTCACCAAATATGACCGTTCCGCACCGGAAGAAATTGTTGATCGGGCAAAGGACGCTGAAGTAGTGCTTGTCAATAAAGTAGTGCTGACAGAGGCGATATTGAGCCAGCTACCCAAATTGAAATACATTGGTGTGGAGGCAACCGGTTATAATAATATTAATATTGAGGCAGCGAAACGGAGAAATATCGTTGTCTCCAATGTAAAAGCCTATGGCCCGGCCTCTGTTGCCCAGCATACATTTGCATTACTGCTTGCTTTGGTTAACAGGATTGAATCACATAGCCAAAGTGTAGCAAAAGGAGATTGGGTCGCTTCGCCCGATTTCGCCTATTGGAAAACACCACTTACCGAACTGGCAGGAAAAACGATGGGGCTGGTGGGACTTGGTGATATAGGATCACAGGTGGCTAAAATTGCAGTGGCGCTGGGCATGAAGGTCATTGCATATCGTAAAAATCCTTCTCAGACTGTTAACCCGGATATCACAATGGCAACTCTGGAAACTCTGTTTAGAGACAGCGATGTGATTAGTCTGCATTGCCCTCTCACGGATGAAACAAAGGAACTGATCAATGCCAATACGATTGCCTTGATGAAACCATCCGCCATAGTGATCAATACGGGCCGTGGCCCACTGGTCAATGAGGCGGATTTGGCAGCAGCCCTGAAAGACAAACGTATCGGCGGAGCCGGATTAGATGTGCTCTCCTCAGAACCACCTAAAGCGGATAATCCTCTGCTTTCTGCACCCAACTGCGTTATTACACCGCATGTAGCATGGGCAACACTGGAAGCAAGAGCCCGATTACTGCAGATGGTAGCTGATAATTTGAAAGCGTTTCAGGAAGGGAATCCGACGAGTGTGGTTTCGTGATTGTACCGACCAGATTATAAAGACAAATGCCATCGGAAGCTGACTTCCGATGGCATTTGTGAATATCACCCTACAAATGAGGTAAACCGGGTAAGGAACCCTCTAATTTGTTTCAACCAAACTTTTGATGCAATGTATACCTATTTTACTAGGGTAAAAGCAGTTATCAAAATTCTAATTTTATTTTAATCGAAACAAAGATTCAGAGTACAGATTATTCTCAGCCAATCACTTTGATCAAATTTTTATAACCAATATCCACACTGTCGATAGAAGGAACCATATCCTGTTCCATAAAGAAATACTTCAATCCGGCAATCTTAGCCGCCTCGAAAATCCTCTTGAATTCTACCACTCCATTTCCTACCTCAGTAATGGTTTGCAGGTCACTTTTTATATCCTTTACGTGCCACAACGGGAAACGGCCGGGATGTTCTTTGAAAAGCTCCACGGGATCCTTGCCAGCTTTAGTCGCCCATGCCAGATCAAGCTCCATTTTTACGAGGTCTTTATCGGTTTGAG
>DASYHR010000456.1:0-10875 GCA_035998385.1 Dyadobacter sp.
TGGAGTATTTCGACCTTATACAGCAGAACGGGATTAACCAATAATTTCGATACCGATTATATCGGCGAGTCAGGAAGTGTGACGGGCGGATTGAAAAATGAGAATAAAAACTTGAATTCGGAATTTACGCTTCAGACAGACTACACAACGGCAATCAATAAAAATCAATCAATTGAATTTGGAGCAAAAGGTATTTTCAGAACGGTAAACAGTGACTTCAAATACCTGGTTGCAGGTACATCAGGAAGTTATCTGTTGGATCCTACCAATCCTGCGGGTTCCCTGAATTACAATCAGAATGTGGGGGCGGGATATGTTTCTTACACGTTATCTACAGCGAAGAAATACACTTTCAAAATCGGAACTCGTTACGAGTTCACAGGCATCACGGCGGACTTAGGAGACAAAGGCGCCGTTTCTATCCCGAACTACGGAAATCTGGTTCCGAGTATAAACGTATCCAAAGCATTGTCCGGCAGTACTACATTGAAGGCGGCTTACAATAGAAGGATACAGCGCCCTGGAATCCAGCAACTGAATCCGAACGTTAACCTGGCTAACCCGCAAAACATCAGCACAGGTAATCCGGCGCTGAGTCCTGAGCTTACAGATAATTTTGAAGTGGGGCTTAGTACCAATATTAAGAAAACGTATCTGAATGTTTCGGCATTTGCCCGCCAGACCAACAACTCTATTACCCAGGTACGTATGGCTGTGGACACGCTTGCAGGAGCGATCGTTACTACTTTTGAAAATATTGGTAAACAACGGGCATACGGTATGAATGTCTTTGCCAACGTATACCTGACTCCAAAATGGACATTGAATGGTAGTTTAGATCTCTTGCAATCGTATATGGAAGGACAAACTACCAATGCGGAAGGGCTTTCTGAAGCTGTAAGTAATTCCGGATTCAACTATGGTGGGCGTGTGATGTCACAAATCCAGTTGAGACAAGGTTGGGGGCTGCAGGCATTCGGTTTCTACCGCGGCAAAGAAGTGCAGTTACAGGGAACGCGCACAGGTTTTTACATGTACTCGCTGGGTTTCAAAAAGGACTTTGCCAACAAAAAAGGTAGTATCGGATTTGCTGCTGAGAACTTCATGACAAAGGGAGTGCGTTTCACATCTGACCTGAGTTCGGCTCAGTTTAATCAGGCAAGCACTACGCAACTTTATAGCCGTAATTTTAAGATCACATTCAACTACTCGATCGGCAAGATGAGTTTTGATGCACCCAGGAAGAAGACAAAATCGGTTAACAATACGGATGTAATCGGTGGTGGAGATAGTAACGGATCAAAGTAAAAAATAAAAGCTTCGGCATGTGACGGCTTTCAGTTCAATGAATTGAAAGCCGATTCCTGTTCATAGCAGTCTATCTGGCCGTCTCCTTGTCTGACAAATTGATATCTTACTTTAGGTTTTTGTTGTTGATCAGCTCCACACTTTTGATGCTGCCTACGGGCGCTATTTTGATATTTTTATTTCCCTTCGATAAATAGAAGTAGTAGGAGCTATTGTTGTCAAACAAATGTACCTCTTCTGATTTGTCGGAATCAAAACTTATTTTGTGGTTATAAGTCAAGGTGTTACTCTCAATTTTTTTGATCAAATCCCTTCCGTCGCTAAGGCCCTGGCTGAAGAAAAAGGAGGAAAGACCAGCGATAAAAAAGCCTAAAAATGTCTGTGATATTTTGCTTTTAATCTCTTCTTTAGTGAGTACTGTATCCGATTCTTTCTGTCCGACAAACTTCTGGGCCCACCTACGGTGACTGTTTTTACTTATTAAAAATTGGAAGATCAGAGAAAGCGCCACCAGAATCAGAACTGCAAGAAGAATAACGGGTCGGGAAGTCAAATCGGCAATGGGGCTGATCAGCACATCCATCAGGGATGAGTATTTCAGAATATTGATATCAAGCTGATAATAATGAAGGCTTTCTTTAATAATGCCTAAGATGATCAGATACAAATACCCAAGCGGTAGTAAACTCTGAATTTTGTCTAGAGATGTCGTCAATTTGGCCTGAGTTAGAGGTAACACATGTTGCCGGTAAATTTACATAAGTTTATGAAAAATGCGCTTCGCTAATATCTTTCTGTCCTGACTATCTCCCAATGGCTGATTTAGAATAAATTCTAAGTCAGAATAAAAGCAAAATAAACATATAGGTTGTATGATGTGTAGCATGTTGATATTTTAATGTGATATCTTATCAAGATATCATAATTGAGTAGGTTAGCTGAGTAGTTCGGTTGCGTTTCCGCTCTTTCTCATTATATTCTAATGACTAGAATTACTTCAATTGTTTTATGAAAAACTTGTTTACCTACACATGCCTGTTGGTCGGTATTGCCGTGACCAATTGGTTCTTTACCGAACAATTTAATTCTAACCATTCGCCAGAAACCGAGCTGGCAATTGTCGATCAGTCGCTTCAGAATTATCAAAACCTTATCAAAGATCTTCCCAAATCGATGAGGGTAATTCTTGTTGCTGATTCGCAGGGTTCTCTTGATGGATTACAATCTGAATTGGCCAAATCTAAAAACCTGAAACGCGTCCATTTACTGACACATGGCACCAATGGAGAGGTTATTCTTGGCGGTGTTCACTTACATGAAAGTAATATGAAAGAACACCATAACCTCTGGCAGGCGTTCCGATCCTCAACCACAAAAGATGCAGAGTTGCTCATCTATAGTTGCGATCTGGCTTTGGGAGCAGAAGGCCAGACGTTTGTGATGCACCTGGCTGACGAACTTGCCATGTCAGTGGCAGCATCTGCTGACCCGACGGGTGCCGCCGTGAAAGGTGGTAACTGGAATCTGGAATTTGTAGCCGGGGCGGTGGACAGGAATAATGTGATGAATCTGCCTGCTTTTGACGGCTTGCTCGTTCCAAAGTTTACCGCACTCACCGGTAACAGCAGCCCATTACAAGGCTTTGTTGCCAGCGGAGGTAATGAACTAATCTATGGCGATTTCGACAATGATGGAGATACGGATATTCATTCCTACCCGGGACCGGGTCAGGAAAACACTTTCTGGCGAAATAATGGTGATGGGACATTTACAAACGCAACCACTCTGCCGACGAATCCTTTCAGAAATCTCACCAAAAAGGCAGCGTTTTCCAACGCAGCAAATGCGTTTGTGGCCGATTTCGATAATGACGGAGATGACGATGTACTGGCAACGAGGAGAGATCCGGATAAGAATGTATTTTTTCGAAATGATAACGGTACATTCGTTGAGCGAAACGGAAGCGACAGTCCATTTAATGGCATAACCATTGCTCAAAATACGCAGATTATTTTTGGTGATTTTGACAACGATGGAGATATTGATCTGGATACCTGGAATGGAGATATCAATAGTGTCAACGAATTTTGGCGCAACAATGGCTCAGGTGTCTTTACGAAAGTCACAAATGTGGGCCAAAACCCATTTCGAAATTTGGGTTACGTTGGAGGGTTTTATAATTCGGCTACCTACGCTCGTGTAGAAGATTGGGACAATGATGGCGATGATGATATATTTTTGGTAGAATATGATAATACCAATTCAAATGTTTTGCTGAGAAATGATAACGGAGTTTTTGTAAAGCTGACGGGTGCTTCCAGCCCATTTAATGGGATTCCGATTTGGCAAAAAACACAGTTCAAATACGGAGATTTCGACAGCGACGGTGATATTGATATTTACACGGCGCAAGATGCAACAGTTCGCTACTATTACCAGAACAATGGTTCGGGTTCTTTTTCGCGCGTTTCGGGAGCCGACAACCCTTTCGATCTGTTACAATACAAAGGACCTTTTTATGACACTGCCACTTCAGCGTTTGTCGCAGATTGGGATAACGACGGTGATGACGATGTATTTACAACGAATCTGGACAATGTCCAGTTCAATGTTCTTTTTGACCAAACGGGTGCTGCGCCAAAAATAGCTTCCCTCGTACCCGCAACAAATGCGGCAGGTGTATCTGTGAGTGCAAATCTTGTGTTAAATTTCGACAAGGCTGTGAATCGGGTTAGTGGGAAAAACATAACGATCAAACGCGCCAATGGCAACACCGTTGCGACCATTCCCGTGGATAATGCTCAGGTGACCGGAACAGGAACATCCACCATCACGATTAATCCAACTGCTGACCTGGACGGGCTGACTTCGTTTTATGTACTGATTGATGCAGGCGCATTTCAGGATGCGGAAGGGCGACCTTTTAAGGGATACACCAACACAACAGACTATACATTTACAACTGCCGCCACACCAGTAGCACCCACCCTTACAACGGCTTCTGCTGCTAGCATAACTACAACAACAGCTTTGCTGGGCGGAGAGGTTACAAGTGATGGAAATGCTGCTGTCTCTGATCGGGGTATTGTCTGGGCAACCACATCGAACCCGACGACCGGGAACAATAAAATACAGAATGGTTCAGGAGCAGGTTCTTTCAGTGCAACGGTAAATAATCTGCCGCAGGGAACACGAATATATGTTCGGGCATATGCCAGCAACGAAAAAGGTACAAGCTACGGTAATCAAATTGACTTCTACACGAAAACGACTGTATCCTCTATAACACTGCGGGACGCATCGCCGACCAATGCCAATTCAGTTTCCTATGATGTCGTTTTTGCTCAATCGGTTGTAGGCGTAGGAACGGATGACTTCGGTGCCACTGTTACCGGCTCAACTGTCGCTTCGGTGAGCAATGTTTCAGGGTCAGGGGCAACTTACATTGTCTCGCTGGCGATTTCCGGAGGTAACGGAACTGCACGTTTGGATCTGACTGGTACAGCTGGAACAACACCCAACACAAACCAGGCTTTTGTGTCTGCATCAGGCTACACGATTTATCGCGTTACGGATGGTGCAAATTACTTCCGTAAATTAAGTGACTCCGGAAATTGGAATACCGCATCTGTCTGGGAATCATCAGCCGACCAGTCATACTGGATCCCAGCAACATCATCGCCAACGTCGTCTGCTGTTTCTGTGCAAGTAGCTTCAGGCGCTACCGTTACAGTACCATTGGGTATCAGCGCAAGCTCGGGAACAGTGACAACAGCGGGAAAACTAATTATAAATGGTACGCTCACTGTGTCGGGGACATTGACCTCTACGGGAACTCTCGCGGGATCGGGTACACTTGGAAGCTCAACAGTGACGAATAACGGCACAATAGCACCTGGAAACTCTCCCGGAATACTGTCTTTTAATGGCAATGTGGTTTCTGAAAACACCGTAAATGTTGAATTAGCGGGTGTTACCCCGGGCACAGGTTACGACCAGATATTGGTGTCAGGTTCAATGGTATTAAGTGGAACGCTGAACGTTACACTGGCATCGGGCTATACGCCTGTACTTAATGACGAGTTTACCATTATTGATGCAGGGTCAATCTCAGGAACATTTACGACCGTAAATTTGCCCTCTGTTTCACCGAGAATCTGGAGCACAACTTACAATGAAACAAACGGAACTCTGGTTTTGAAGGTTGTCAATGATCCGCTTCCTGTCACCCTCGCGCGATTCAGCGGAAAAAAACTGGAGCAGCGTATTTTGCTTAGCTGGCAAACAACGGCTGAAACCAATAGCAGCCATTTTGAAATAGAGCGAAGTGCTAAAAATCTGGTCTGGGAGAAAATGGGAGAGCAGGCTGCAATTCGTGAAAGTGTGTCAATACAAAATTATTCGTACACGGATGAACAACCGATGGTGGGTGAGAATCTATACCGCTTGAAGATGGTAGATGCGGACGGATCATTTTCCTACAGTACATTGATTTCTGTACAGTTTGAGGGAGGACAATTGTCTGTGTACCCAAACCCGGTATCTGAAAAGTTGTTTATTAAAAATAATAAGAATATCAGATCGGTAGCGATTTATCACACTACAGGCGCATTGATACTTACCTCTCAATCATTACCTGATGCCGGACTGGATGTGCATCAACTAGCAATTGGCGTATATGTAGTTTCTACCACAGATATGAAAGGTGATGTAGCGGTCTTTAAATTTGTGAAGAACTAAGAAGCGTAGTCCGCTATTTTTATCATGGTTCACCCTTTGCGCTGAGGGTGAACCATTTTTTGTATCTGCCAAATCTAACGTGCCTGATGTTGCTCCGGCCAGGGCAACCTTTTCCCGGTCTCGCATAGACCGTCATCAGTTTATGCAACAGTATCCGGGCACCACTAATGTTATAAATCCTCCTGACTGGTGATATGGCTTCGTGAACTTTGCTAACAGGAGCAGCAATGATTACAGTGTGACAAATGTGTATGATTTGAAAACTTTTTGTCAGTAGGATCGAGATACAACAAAACCGCTTGCTAAATAATCGGAGCAAAATTGAACAGCATAAGCCCGGGTATTAACCATTCTTTTTAACTTGTATGGATAAATCTTATTCTAACACTTTATTTACGAGTTAGTTAAAGAAATAAATATTTCTATTGCAGGCATTTTACTTACGTGCTCGTTCAGATTTTCGTCTGCGCCAATGAATACGGTATTCACATGTCAATCCGGTATTTCTGCCGAAATGTTTACGGACATTATCGTACAATATACCGTTGCAAAAGATGCTATTCCTCGTGATTCTTTTAAAATAGTATTCCCCGTTGATTCGTCAGGATTGAAGTTGGTTGATGGAGTATAGGTTGAGGTAAGTGTAGCGCAGTTCGTTCCCTCAGCGGGGATTCCTGTTCAGTTTTCGGCGGTGAAGGTTTGGTATGCAACGGACCGTAAAAGTATAAACTGGTTTTAGGTTTTTTCTATTGGTTGAAACGTTATGAAACTTCCCATAAAACTGAATAAGCTCCTGTTTAGCTTATTTCCGGTCATATTGTTAGGCTGGTACCTATGTTTTCATGCCGTAAATATGCCGCTTATGGATGATATGGAATTGGTAGATACGGTTAATTCTGTTGTGAAAAATCCTGAAAATCTCTTTAGTATTTTAACAAGACAGCAAAATGATCATCGGTCGCTGATTCCACGGCTTGTAGCACTATTTGTATATCTGCTGGATGGATACATTAATTTCAAACTTATAGTTATTCTTGGTTTTCTGAATCTGGTATTGCTTACTTTAAGTTTATCACTGATTTTACGGTCTGCTAAAGCCAATGTATTATTACACATTTTTTTATTCTTTTTTATATTTACCCCATTTGTTTTTCCGGTGCACTTGTGGAGCTTAACAGCCTACCAATCAACTTTATCTGTATCTTTTTCTTTTATTTCACTTTATTTTCTGCAGCCCCGAAAAAGTAAAATCTGGTATTGTTCTATACCATTTGCTGTTTTATCCTCTTTTACGTTTTTAGATGGGATTAGTATTTTTCCTGTTGCATTACTGTGGTTGTTTCTCCAACGGCGATGGAAAGAATTAATAATCTACAGTGGAGTTATATTGTTTTATTTTTATTTATATTTTTCAAATTTTAAATTATCATCTGCGTCTGATATATTACCAGCTAACGAATTGATTCGTGCAGCTTCTCTCAATCTGATCACCTTTACAGGATCCATCGCGAAAATATTATCTGATACACATGTATTTAAATTGTCGTTTACTTTTGGATGTATCTTTCTATTGATATTCATTGTCAATTGCTATCAACGAATCAAATTTGAAAACTCAGTTGGGTTCAAATTTAAGTTTTCCGGAATCGGCTTTGCAGAAATTGCATTTATACGGTTGCAGGCAAGTGCATTTATGATCAGTATTGGGCGTTCGGCAGAGGGAGTAGATACGATGGCTGCTTACAGATACAACATTTTTAGTGTCACAATTGCCGTATTAATATGTATAATTCTGATCAGAATGGTCAGTGAAAAATACCAGTATGCAGTAAGTATCGGAGTACTGGGTTCGGGTATATTGATGTGTTTTTATACGTATTTGAAATATGACCGACAAATTAAGCTGATGGTATCGGAATTAAAGGCAGATAGCCATAATTATAGACATCATAGCGTATATCTCCACCAATACTTTAATATGCCTGACCCTAAGCCTGAATTTTACCGATACCATAAATTTCCCGTTTACTACCCGGAAGAGGTAATTGACTCGTGGAGTCTGTTAATTTCGAAGTCGGACGAAGATAATAATTTAAAATTGAGGGCGGTTGTGCCGGAAAGTTCAGCAGTGTATAAAAATCATATTTATCCTGTAGTTGAATTGTATGTGAGCAACGTTCCTGGCCACTTGCCTGGTAATGGCTTACATCTGGGTTTGCTGCATGCCTCGAAACCTCATGTTTTCTACCTGGTTGCAATGAAGGATTTAAGTAATAACGGGTTGAAGAAATTCGTAAGCACTGATGATACTGGTAATTTTGCGGCAGCGGTTCCTGAAAAACTGATACCGGGGATATATAAGGCTGGGCTTGTGTGGATGGATGATGGTGTGCCGAAGGTAGTGAAGATTGATGACGATTTTCAGGCTTTTGCAAAGTAATGCGTGCGGATTACTGCTGTCGAGAGCTGCAGGTATTTCCGTGCGATGTACCTATCAGTATGAGTGCAGAGTGATTAAATCTACCTAAACATCCTTTACAGCTCGTCTTGCTGAAGAAGAGTACTACGCTTTTTAAATAATCAGACTATATTTAGGAATGAACTATCGAAACCTCAAATTATGCAGATAAGCGACCTGAAAATTCTATTTTTTGATATCGGCGGAGTATTGTTGAGTAATGGCTGGGGCCATGAGTCCAGATTATTGGCGGCTGAAAAGTTCGGGCTGGATTATAAGGAGATGGACCAGCTTCATAACTTCATTTTTAATGTATATGAAATTGGAAGCATTACACTGGATCAGTATCTGGATACTGTGATATTCAACCATCCACGTGATTTCGTTCGTGAAGACTTCAAGGAATTTATGTATGCGCAGTCGGTAGAGCTGCCCGATATGCTTGCCTGGTTAAAGGAGTGGAAAAAGGACTGTGGTTTTCGTATTATATCAATCAATAATGAGGGTAAAGAACTTAACGACTATAGGGTTCAGAAATTCAAACTGCACAACTGCTTCGATGCATTTATTTCATCCTGCGAAGTAAAGTTACGGAAGCCCGATCCGCAGATATTTGTGCTGGCGATGGGTATCGCGCAGGCAACACCGAGCCAGTGCGTGTATTTCGATGACCGTATCATGTTTACCAACACTGCCAAGAAGCTGGGGATTAAAGCCTTTCAGCATACAAGTTTCGAGTCGACCAAAGAAATTTTGGAAGAATTGAAAAAGGAAAAATTTGACAGGCTGTTCTAGGTCAGTAGAAAGGGTAGTGTCTTTCGGCAGTATCTGTTCCGGAAGACGGAGAATCCTGCGTCATTTTTTTACATCTTACTTTTTCTTGTGTAGACATTATTTTATAAGTGCCTGGCTCCTTATGGGTTATGAGGAAAGTAAAATAATCATAAAAAAATCGAATAACTTCGATCTAAAGGCGTCTTTAAAACGTATGATAAATTAGCGCGGTGGCACATGTGTCATCCTTCACCACTATAGTTACAATCCGGAACTGAGAATGTTTGCCTATCGACTCCCAGTCTTTGTGTGATCTATTTGCGTTTTTTCTTCCGGTTAAAGAGAAAATATACCTCCATATCATTAAATTAAATAGTGAAAAAGAAACTGACGCTGTTGTGGCTGGTCGTTTTGTTCTCCGCAGTGCTAACACTTTTCTGGTATAATTCCTGGGTTTACCTTTTACCCACTCCTATACCGGAAAACCATACGCACGTAGCTATCGGAAGCACACTCTCGTTGCATGGGCTACCCGAACCTGCTGAGAAGAAACCGAAATTTCTTCATTTTTTTAATCCGGAATGTCCTTGTTCCAGATTCAATATCAAACATTTTCAATCTCTTGTGAGAGCCTATGGCAGTCAGGTAGATTTTGCTGTAGTTGTGATGAGTGAGCAAAAATTCACAGTTCAACAAATCAAAGACCGGCTGGATCTGGATTTGCCAGTTATTTTCGATAAGGATATAGCCAGCGATTGCGGTGTTTATTCGACGCCCCAGGCGGTGCTGATCAGCTCCAGGGATAAACTTTTTTACCGTGGCAACTACAATAAAAGCCGCTATTGTACGGATGAGAGTACAAACTATGCCAAAATTGCACTCGTTGGTCTGCTCGGCAATTCGCCGGATATGGCCTTTGACAATGCAGCTCTGAAATCCTATGGATGCAGCCTCCCTTACTGTAAGAAATAATAATCCTTCCTCCCATGCTTACAACAGAGAAAAATAGTCCCATTCAAAAGTCACATTTACCATTTTCGATGGTAAAGGAAAGTTCAGACCGATCCATGAATTATTTTCTGGTCGGGTACTTTTTGCTCGGTTTACTTTTTGCAACTTTTTACGATACCTGGCTAATCGCCCTGGGAGTGGGGGGCATCTCAATGATAGCATACTATTCTACAAAATGGCTGTTGCCCCAATCTGATTTGTACCAATATGTGTTAAGTGCGGTGCTGGGTATTTTTATGGCTCAGTTTATCTATCAGATGCACGGATTATTCGAGATGCACTTTTTTGCATTCATCGGCAGCGCGCTCTTGATCACATACCGTAAATGGCAACTACAAATTCCGATGATGGTGGTGGTACTGATACATCACGCGATTTTTGGCTATCTGCAGAACTCGGGTTACACAGAAATCTATTTTACCCGATTGGATTATTTTGATCTGATGACATTTGTAATCCATATCCTTCTGGCAGGAGCTATTTTCTTCATTTGCGGGCTTTGGTCCTACACGATGAGAAAATCCACGGAGTTTCAGATTGAACAGAGCTCACGGATGGCTGATCTGGAAAAAGTGGCCGCACTT
>DASYHR010000488.1:0-3304 GCA_035998385.1 Dyadobacter sp.
CACCGAATTTTCCACTCTTACATCCCAATTTGTCTCAGCAGCAGTTTTTGCGAAAGTAATTTTCTCTTTCAAAGAAGGGTTCTGAATGGCTCTTTTCATACTTGTTTATATCAGGGCTCGGTTATACTTTCAGCTCAGTAAAATGCATTTGTTGCCATTATACAAGGGCTAGTCCAGATAAGATACAGACGAATGAATTTTACTTCTATCTACTGAAATTTCCAAAAAAACCGGCGGTTAAAATGCACGAAAATCAAAAGCGGCAAACATGTTTGCAGGTAGGTGATCGTCATTATCCAAATTGTCCCATAGTGTAACAATTAAAACCACACATCGGGGGATGCCCGAATTTAGTAGCCGGGTATCTGATTTGGGCTGGTTATCTGGTAGATCAGTTCGGTCTAATTCGATTGTCGTCTCCCTGTTTTCAAAGCAAAGAAAGTATATGTGTATCAGCACAAGCCAATGAAATTTACAACGTTGACTAACCTAGGTACTTATCGGTAACATTTCCAACTTCTTGCCATCCAGAAGGTATTAAAAGGCTTGATCAGCAGCCGTAGTTTGTGTTTTTTACATAAACAAAACAGATCTTTGAAGAATATGACCATCGTGGGCTTAAAGCCGGCCACTCGACATAACTGTTCTTGGCGTGGCAATCTACCATCATCATCCTGATGCAGCTCAAGCCATGCGCTGCAATATAGGCCATGTCCTTCTACCCGCGCAGCTTCTCGCCGCAAGAACAAGCCCTGAGAATCCGGCCAACTGCCCGCGTCATTCTGCCCGATTGGTCTCCAGCTCATACTATCATCGGTTTTAGAGTAAGGCGCATTTTCAAAGGCTCGCATCCACGGAATATCGTTTTGAGGTGGGTTTTCCACTGCACTCAGTTCTGATCGCAGTAGAACAAAACGTGTCTCCGCTAACAATTTGTGCAAGACGAACTAACCGAAACATTTTGAAGTCAAACAGCTCAATCTGCTTAAAACAAAAGCTTCGGCTATATTCTGGTCAGATAGATATTTAGTTTGCCAAAATTCAAACCAAATACCTTAGCCTCTTTCTTTTCGCGTGGAGATTTTTTGTTTCAACCAGTCTGGGTAGAAGGAAGAATCTTCGGCTGAATATACTCTGAGTTTTTGTGAACCGTCAGCTTTTAGCAGCTCTGCTTGCGAGCTGCCCAAAATCTGGGCTGCTGTTTGCACGCCGGAGTAGGTGGCGCCAGCAATTCCATTGGCAAGAATGCTCGCACCGCATAAATACAGATTCTCTATCTCACTTTTACTTTTATAACCGAAAGCCCCGATTTGCCAAAAACTTTTTTCTGTACCATAAATGCTGCCATTGGTCGAGCCAATGTAGCGCCGGTTTGTAACAGGCGTTCCTAATTCCTGGTGGACTATGCTGTCACGAATGCCTGGCAGTACTTTTTCGAGTGCTCCGATCATTTTTACGCTTATTTGCTCTTTAAATTTTAAATAAGCTTCTGAACGCACTGCTGTTTCTAGTTCAAACTGATTGAATAAGGCATTGTTTTGCAGGGCTATGACTTCAAGGGTATGATGAATACCGTCGAAGCTGGTAGGATCTTTCAAGCTGCTGCAACTGATAAAGAGCTCAGAAAAGTCTGGTAGCTCACTGGTTTGTGTTTTGCGATCCTGTTTTTGATTAACATTCGGTGTCACCCAAACAGTCCCTGAGTCCAGTCCCGCTTTGCGGACGTCCATATCCACGACAAGAAAAAGGACCAGTGATGTGCAGGAATACTTTGTCTTATCAATCTGTTTGATCAGCCTGCCACTCAAATGCTGTTTGCCTACCAATTCCAGATACGTTTTTTGAGGATCAGCATTAGAAATGATCGTATTTGCAAGTATTCTTTGACCGCTTTCAAGTTCAACACCCAACGCACGCTTGATTTTTCCTTCCTCCAACAGAATACGCCCGACTTTTTGCGATGTCAGGAGTTGCCCGCCATTTCTTTTGATCATGTTGGTCATCGCCTTTACAATAGCAGCGCCGCCTCCCATCGGATAAAAACCGCCATTGGAATAGTGATCCATCACCGCAGCATGATAAGGAAAGCTGGCCTGGTGTGGAGCCAAGCCGTGGTTACCCCACTGCGTGTTTAGTACGGCTTTGAGCAGCGGATCTTTGATATGCCAGTCAATGACTTTTTGAAGACTGAAAAGGCCATATTTTCCCAGATGCCTTGTGCGCCAGGGAATGGTGAGATGATCCCAGAAATTTTGCATCTGAGAAATCAACCCTAATTGGGTGCTTACTCGGTTTATTGTAGAAAGGTATTTGTGTAATCCGTCTTTTTCAGCGGGAAAGAGCGCCGAAAAGTGATTGTATAATTCATCAAAGCTGGATTTTAAATCAATTTTATCTGACCCTATCCAGCAATGTTCGTAAGCCTGCTGGTTCATTTCGAAAAACACCAACTCGTTGGCTATTCCTAATCCCTGGTACAACTCTCTTGTCGTCTGGCCTTCACCGAGCTGGCCAATGTAATGGCATCCTGGCGAAAAGCGGTGGCCGGCAATAAGAAAACTATGGCACCAGCCACCAGGAACGTTATGCTGTTCGAGAACGATTACACGTTGTCCCTGGCGCGTTAGACATATTGCAGCTGCGAGTGCACCCATTCCAGACCCGATAATGATGGTATCTGCCTGAGCCGGCAGATCCTGATTTTTGGACGACAATGTATTCAAGTGTTAAATGGCAGCAACTGTCTACAAATTACGCATCTTTTCTTCTATTAGATTACGGCAATGGTAAATTATATATGTGCTATATCCGGTGCTGAAATGGTTTTGTTTTTTAACCGGAAACGCCGATGAAAAATCAATACTTTCCGTCGTAATTAAAGGTCCGAGATGAAAAAATATATGCGTATATAGTTCAAAAAAAATTCTATTTTTTGAACAAGCAATTGCCCACAAGTATATGGTAAGTGATGAAATTTTCAGACAAACTGAAATAATAGGTATATACGTACATCTTGCAACTCTGCAAGCTTTAGCTGAATCGGGCAAACTATTTATTGAGCTAACCCGGCGTATAACTTACTCCTTTTAAGAGTATTAATAGTTTTGATTTTCAGATTGAGCTGTTGTGCAGGATAGAGCATTGTACAAATCTATCCGAATTAAAGTCTGTAATCTGAGTTCTGTGTCACTGCTAAGTATTAAATTCATTTACCGGATGTATTAATTGATAAATTTTTATATATCTATACGTATATACCCGAATTGCTTTGATCATGTTTTGAAAAATTTAATAAAAACTGATT
>DASYHR010000503.1:0-2959 GCA_035998385.1 Dyadobacter sp.
ATCCTTTACGCCGCTGCTTTTGATGCGAACGGTGGTGTATTTGAGCCGCTTTTAGGTGAAAATGATGCGATTATCTCCGATGAATTGAACCATGCCTCACTTATAGACGGGATCCGTCTTTGTAAGGCGAAGCGTTTCCGGTACAAGCACAATGACCTTGCTGATCTGGAAACACAACTGAAAGCTGCACAAGGTAGCCGCCGGATTCTTGTCGTAACAGACGGAGTTTTTTCGATGGACGGAACCATTGCGCAATTAGACAAGATCTGTGATTTAGCAGAACAATACGGTTCCATGGTGATGATTGATGAGTGCCACGCATCCGGCTTTATCGGGAAGACCGGCCGCGGAACCCATGAATTCAGAAACGTAATGGGCCGTATTGATATCATTACAGGAACTTACGGGAAAGCATTGGGTGGTGCTTCCGGTGGTTTCACAGCGGCGAAGAAAGAGATTGTTGAAATTCTTCGTCAACGTTCACGCCCTTATCTTTTCTCCAACACGCTGGCACCTTCAATCGTTGGTGCATCTATCAAAGTATTGGACATTCTGTCATCTTCAACGGCACTTCGCGACAAGCTGGAAGGTAATACGGCGTACTTCCGCAAAGAAATGACCGAAGCCGGGTTTGACATACTTCCCGGGGAACATCCGATTGTCCCCATTATGCTTTACGACGCGAAACTGGCGCAGGAATTTGCTGCAAAGTTGCTGGACGAAGGTATTTATGTTATTGGATTCTTCTACCCCGTTGTTCCGCAAGGCAAAGCCCGCATTCGCGTGCAGATTTCAGCGGGACATGATCAGCACCATCTTGAAAAAGCAGTTACAGCCTTCACAAAAGTGGGTAAGGAGCTCGGGGTGATCAAGTAGGAATGAAAAATTAAAAATGAAGAGTTAAGAGGAGTTGCCGAAGTCGTGATTAACCATTGACCACTAATAATTAACCATTATAAAGAGCTTCTATTCCTTTCTTAACCTGAAGCCGGATGCGAGTTTGCGTCCGGCTTTTCTTTTGCTGATGATGTTCAACCCGTACAGGGTTGGTTAAAAAAGAGAATGTTTTGTTCGTCCCCGGGTTTCACCCGGAGCTATTCATATTAAAGTCCTATGGACTTTTCGCTGGAAGAATTACGAAGACATTGGATACTAAGGGTAGATGCGAGTTTGCGTCCGGCTTTTCTTTTGCTAATGATGTTCAACCCTTACAGGGTTGGTTAAAAATGAGAATGTTTTGTTCGTCCCCGGGTTTCACCCGGAGCTATTCATATTAAAGTCCTATGGACTTTTCGCGTGCAGAATCACAAAAGTATGAAACTCGAGGTCGGATGTGCATTTTGCTCCCTGGGTTTTACCCGGAGGTATTCATATTAAAGTCCTATGAACTTTACACGATAGGAATCACGGAAGGATTGAACCTATTTTGGCTAACCGTTGAGGTATCTCTATTGATGACGGATTGACAAGAGTTGCGGAGTAAAAATCCCGGAGGTATTAAACTTGGATAGCCCCGGGTAAAACCCGGGGGATCGTATTACATTTATCAGATTTCGGCAACCCCGGAACGGGGTTGAATTTTGAATAACTTCGGGTGAAACCCGGGGTTATAGGTACAACGTCTATAAGGCTTCCGCAACCCCGTAGAGGCTTGAGCGAACCATTCAAAATAATTAACCTTCCGCCTCCAGCAACTGCACCTCTACATGCAACGATTGTAACGTCGCATTTCCATACTGCGTTACCATGGCTACATCTGCAGCATCGCGTCCATGTGCGATCTCGATACGATATCCTTCTGTTCTTTCCTGTACCGCATCAAATGTATACCATTCTCCACCCAGGTATGCATCAAACCAGGCATGTAAATCCATGTCCTTCAGCTTGTCCAGATATCCGACAGTCATCCGGGTCGGAATGCAAAGGTTACGGCATAAAGCAATCGCCAAATGCGTGAAATCGCGGCATACACCAATGCGATTACGGGCAAGATCCAATGCTGTAGTGGCAGTATTCGTAATGCCATACTGGTACTTCACATTTTGATGGATCCACGAGCGGATTGCTTCTACCTGAGCGTAACCTGGCTGCAAGTTTCCTGCGATCTCCATGGCCAGCATATTGATCTCATGCAAGTCAGACTCGCAGTAACGACTTGGCAATATGTAATGCATAATTTCGTCGGGCAGGTCACCTACAAGCATATAAGCAGGAGCAGGATTCGGAATCTCTTTCGTTTTACTGACCTGGGCCTGAACTTCGGTAGTAATCGTGACACGACCTACAGGCAAAATAGTGCGTTGACACGGATTGCCATATATATCAGTATATTCAGAAAAAGGTACAGATGGTTCTATATTGAATCCTTCCTGTATAATCGACTGGCCTTCCTGGCGGCGTGGACGTAACATGGTGGTTACTGTAGTGGGAGCATATACATCGTAGGTGAATACGCTTCTTCCCTGCATTTTCATTGGATCGCTGATTTAGTAAAGTTTGGTAAATATAATGTAGTCCGTAATTCTAAAATCACGTGCCAATGATTTAATAATCTGGTTATCAGTATATATCTGGCAGTCAGGCAGATTTTCTTTGTTGGAGTCAACCAATTATAGTTTTTGTCACAACTAAAACACATTATTCTGATGTTATAGCGGGGTATTTGCTGCACAAGTTGAGCCAGTATACCTGATTTGTGCGGACTGAATTTTTTACCTACATTTTAGAAATTATAGTTTATTCAAAAGATTGATTGATTATGGCAATTACAAAATGGACCGTTGATCCTGCTCACTCCGATGTTCAGTTTAAAATAAAACACCTTGTGATTTCGACAATTACAGGATCTTTTAAGAATTTTGAGGGTGGTGCTACATCCGATCAGACTAACTTCGAAAATGCTGAAATCCACTTTTCGCTGGACGTAAGCAGTATTGATACAAATGTGGAAATGAGGGAT
>DASYHR010000506.1:0-4904 GCA_035998385.1 Dyadobacter sp.
CTTCATATTCTGCGGGAACAGACAAAGTTTCTTTAAGCGAAACAACCGTATTTTCCAGCATTTCCATGAATATATCACTCCGGTGGTTCACACTAAGCACACCACTCTTGCAGGCTTCGTGCAAATAGTTTTCTACTTGCGGATAAACCTTTGACGGACCGGGATAAAAAGATATCAGTGGGTTCATTGACATTTCTTGACGCTGATGAAAAGTGAAATGTAATCAGTAAAATTGAAATTGATGTCAGAAATAAAAAAGTGAGACATAAGAACGGATTCTCTTGTCTCACTTTTTCAATTGAATATTTTCCGGTCTGAACGCCGAAGGCGGTCTGAACGGCGGCGTTGCCAATAGATTAGATAAAACCTTCTCTTTTCATGGCGTTTTCAAGCTTAGCACCAAGTTTGTCTGTAGCTTTAAGTAATGGCAAACGTACGTCAGAGCTACATATACCTTTGATCTCAAGACATTTTTTAATTCCGACAGGATTTGACTCGATGTAAAGTAAAGTGTCAAACTCAAGGAACGCCAACTGTAACTTCGCAGCTTCTGTGAATCGTCCATCCAGCGCATGCCAGGTAAGATCTGTGAACTCACGTGGGAACGCATTAGCTATCACTGATATCACCCCGTGCCAGCCTACACTTACCATGGTTGTAACCAGATTATCGTCACCGGAAAGCAGGATAAAATCATCCGGCACACGTGCAGCCAGTTCCATACTTTGTTCAATACTTCCGCCAGCATCTTTAATACCGATAATGTTCGGATGCGCAGAAAGCGTTACAATCGTATCCGCTTTCATATTGATCACCGTTCTGCCTGGTACGTTGTACAACAAAACCGGAACTGGTGAAGCATCTGCAATTGCAGTAAAATGTGCTATGATTCCTTCCTGGGAAGGTTTATTGTAGTATGGACAAACCGACAAAATCGCATCCACACCCGTAAAATCTGTAGTGCTGATCGTTTCCAGAACGGCTCTTGTATCGTTTCCTCCAACCCCATATACGATTGGCAGAGCTTTGGTGTTGTTCTTAATTGTAAAGGCAAGAATGTCCTTCTTTTCCTTTGAACTAACTGTCGGGGATTCGCCGGTGGTGCCTTGTACAACAAGATAATCTACACCTCCGTCGGAGACAAGGTCAATAAGTTTTTTCAGACCAGTATAATCGATTTCATTCTTTTCATCAAAAGGTGTAATCAGCGCTGCTCCGACCCCTTTGAAACGTAAGTCCAATGGCATTATATTCTTATATAATTGGTTAATTTCAAAATGCAAATGTAAGGAAGTAATCGGTAATATGCTTTTAAAATTGGGGGAGTTTTGGGGTGCGCAGAATATTTTGGCTGAAGGCTGATTGGATAGGTATATGCTTGCCAAGTTGGTAATTACTTAATAGTGGCACCATGACCTGTGTCTACACAGTCACTTCAAACTCATCTCTCAAACCATCTATGTATCTTTTTGAAGCTCCATGAGTCTAAAAGATTCTATCAACTGAACATGCATGGCTCTTAATCAACATCGGGAAAGTAAATACAAAAACTCACGCATGACGTTTGATCAAGTGTATTTTTGGACGGATACAATTAAAGACTGGAAACACTTACTCAAACAAGATAAATACAAAGAACTTATCATTTCCACTTGGCAGGAACTTGTGAGACGAGGAACGATCACCATTTATTCGTACGTAATAATGCCTAATCATTTACATGTAATATGGGAAATGAAAGAGCCTAACGGAAAAGAAATGGGTCATGCAAGCTTTAACAAATTCATAAGCCACATGATTTTGAAAGATTTAAGACAAAATCACCCTGATGTACTTCCTCATTTTAAAGTAAATGATACTGAAAGAAGTTATCGATTTTGGCAACGAGATCCACTAGCAGTATTGATGGATTCCAAACACAAAGTTGAACAAAAAATCAATTACATACATAATAATCCTCTTCAGGAGAAGTGGAATCTGGCACTTTATCCTGAGCTATACCGCTGGTCATCAGCAGAATTTTACGAGTCCGGCAGAGACGAATTTGAAATTTTGACTCATTATGGTGAGCGATTTTGACATTTGCGAAAAAAGGCTATCTGAGGCTGTGGAATCTGCTTCGTATTCCGGATATAAACTTGATGGAGTCACCGTGGCCTGTGTCCTCACAGGATATCCTCTGACGTTCATCACTTCGACATCTTTAATTGATGTTAGCTCACCAGCTTGTTTTATGTGGTGTATAATTCCCGTGAAGACACGGCACACGGAAGAGCCTCCTATTCCGGATATAAGCCAGATGGAGTCGCCATGTCCTGTGCCCACGCAGGACGTCCTCTGACGTTCACTTTGTTATGCTTAATTAATGTTAGCTCACCAACTTGTTTATGTGGTGTATCAGTCCCGTGAAGACACGGGATACGGAATCCTCTCCTATTCCGGATATAAACTTGATAGAGTCGCCATGGCCTGTGTCCTCACAGGACATCCTCTGACGTTCACTTAGATATCTTTAATTGATCTTAGCTCACCAGCTTGTTTTATGTGGTGTACATAGTCCCGTGAAGACACGGGACACGGAATTTGCTCACATCCCGGATATAAACTTGATAGAGTCGCCGTGGCCTGTGTCCTCACAGGGCGCCCTCTGACGTTCACTTCGATATCTTTAATTGATGTTAGCTCACCAGCTTGTTTATGTGGTGTATCAGTCCCGTGAAGACACGGGATACGGGATCCTCTCCTATTCCGGATATAAGCCAGATGGAGTCACCGTGGCCTGTGTCCTCACAGGACATCCTCTGACGTTCACCTAGATATCTTTAATTGATGTTAGCTCACCAGCTTGTTTTATGTGGTGTACATAGTCCCGTGAAGACACGGGATACGGAAGAGCCTCCTTTCCTAAAAATATAAATCGATCCCAATTAAACTTTTTAAAGCCGAAACCGCTCCTTTCCTCATCAAATCATCTCTAAAAACTCCTCCTCCGACAAAATCGTCACACCCAGCTTCCTGGCTTTTTCCAGCTTCGATGGCCCCATATTGGCTCCGGCTAACAAGAAGTTGAGTTTGCCGGAAACGCCGCTTAATATTCTGCCACCGTTGGCTTCGATTTTAATTTTCAGCTCGTCGCGGTCGAAGTTCTCAAATACCCCTGAGATCACAAATGTTTTTCCGTCCAGTATGTTACTCTCCAGTTCCACCGGTTTTTCATTACTTTCCATTTGTACACCTGCCGCTTTCAGCCTGTCCACCAGCAACTGGTTTTCGGGTACGCTGAAATAGGATTCAATACTCATGGCAATACGCCCGCCTATTTCCGGCACTGCGGTAAGTTCTTCGTAACTCGCCGCTCTGAGCGCATCAATCGACTTGAAATAGGAAGCTAGTTTATCAGCTACAGTAGCACCCACAAAACGAATCCCCAATCCAAAAAGCACATTTTTAAACGGTGCCGTTTTCGATAGTTCAATCCCTTTTAATATATTCTCTACCGTTTTTTCACGGAAGCTTATTTTCTTGGTTTTGCCCGTTTCTTCATTGAAAATATTCTTTTCAAGACCAAGCAGTTTTTCTTCTGTAAGATCATACAAATCGGCCGGTGTATTTACCAAACCCAGATCAAATAACAATTCTATTTTACCTTCCCCCAAACTATCCAGATTCATGGCTTTACGGTGAATGTAATGTTCTATCCGCCCTTTCAGCTGAGGCGGACAATGGCTGTCATTCGGACAAAAAAATGCAACTTCACCTTCATTACGCATCAGTTCCGAACCACATTCCGGGCATTTCGTCGGGAACTCTACCGGCTGGGTAATGTACTGGCTGCGTTTTTCGGTATCCACACCGGTAATTTTAGGAATGATCTCACCACTTTTTTCAACAAAAACCGTATCTCCCACACGGATGTCAAGCCGCAAAATTTCATTTGCATTGTGTAACGTAGCACGTTTAACGCGCGTACCGGAAAGGTGTACTCCTTTTACTTTTTTATAATCCAGATCGCGCTCCGAAACATCAGATAAATTTGCAACCGGCGTTACCGCCCCCGTACGCCCTACCTGGTAATTCACCGAACGCAGGATCGCAGGTTTGTTTTCAGCCTTATACTTGAAAGATATTGCCCATCGCGGACTTTTTGCCGTAAATCCCAGCTCACGTTGTTGTTCAAAAGAATTGATTTTAATTACAATCCCATCCGTAGCCAACGGTAACGTCGCCCGCTTTTCCTCCCATTCATGAATATAGGCAATCACCTCATCGATCGTCTGCACTTTGCGCCAGCCCGGCGACACATTAAAGCCCCACGATTTGAGCGCCAGCAAACTTTCTTCATGACTATTAAAAATGATATCGTCGCTCAGGAAGGAATACAAGTAACAATCCAGATTCCTGCGCGCCGTTTCTCCGGAATCCTGTAATTTGAAAGATCCCGAAGCAGCATTACGCGGATTGGCGTATTGGTTTTCGCCCAGGGTATCCATGTCTTCGTTCAGTTTCTGAAACGAACTGAAAGGCATAAAACCTTCACCCCTCACTTCAAATACCGGCGGAAGTTTATCCCCTTTCACCCGCAATGGAAGCGATCGTATGGTTTTCACATTATTGGTAATATCATCTCCCCGCGTTCCGTCTCCCCTGGTAATACCGCGTACCAAAACGCCATTTTCATATGTAAAACTCAAAGAGATCCCGTCAAATTTCAGCTCGCAGATATATTCATAAGCTTCACCATCCAGTCCGCGACGAACGCGGTCATCGAAATTTCTCAGCTCCTGCTCGTTGTATGTATTGTCCAGCGAGAGCATCGGATAGCGGTGATACACCGTCTCGAAATTCTTGGTGATGGTACCTCCCACGCGCTGCGTAGGCGAATCGGACTTTCTGAGTTCAGGATG
>DASYHR010000512.1:0-2181 GCA_035998385.1 Dyadobacter sp.
AAGTCCTTTTTATAAATTATAATTTGATGTCATTTTAAACCCGCGGTTAACATACATTTTCATGTGTTTTGTTGTTATAAGACACAACGCTCCTGAAATCTATATTACTCATTCAGAATCGGTAACGGCTTTCAGTGAAGACAAAAAAAAGACGTTCCCGCCAAAGCCAGAACGTCTAAAAAATTCTTATCAAATTCTATTTCAACTAAAATTATTATAGATCGAATCCATAATCCTGACAAAATGCAGATAATCCGTCTCTTCCAGATCTCCCCATCCTTTTCTTCTGATCTCGGCAACTACAGGAAATGCCTTATCATAAAGCTCATTTCCTTTTTCTGTCAGGAATAAATTAAATTTCCTTCTGTCACCAGCCGCGGCAGCCCTTTCTACCAGTCCTTTTTTTTCGAGCAGGTCAACAATCCGTGTAACTGTAGGCGGATCTTTGAACGTAAGTTCAGCCAATTCATTCTGGCTTACTCCGGGTTGGCGCCTTATGTGGTCAGTAAGTACCCATTGATCAACTGTGAGGTCAAAGCCGGCCTCATTGAGTTGCTTCTGGAGGGCATTACGTATTTTTTTAATAGTCGTATCGATCTTAAAAAAGTAAGCCCGATGGTCTGATTGATGTGTCATATATTGAATGTGTGTTGTGTCTTCTGAAATGTATATAAGACCCCTTAATTATTGGTCTACTAACAGTTAGCCCACAAAAGTTACCCGATTTCCGCGTCGCGATTACATAGCACAGCGGGGCACCTTATGGTAGGCACCCCGCTGAATTATATTGGAGCATGATTGCCTACGCTGAGTTCCGCGCAGCATTAATAATCCCAAACATGGCACGCATAATCAGTTGATTATAAGTTTCCACATCTACCGGGAGATTCTTCGGATCTTCCGATAACATCTGCAATGCATACTGCTGAATAGTAATTAATGGCAGTACGATACGTTCCCGTACTTTGATGGAAGCTTTGGTCACGTTATTACTGTCAAGCAATTCCTTCTGCTCTGAAACGTCCAGAAGTGTTTCCAGTGTAAGACGGAATTCTTCATACATTTTATCCCAGAAAGCACGGTATTCTTCTTCATCACGCAGGTACTTGGTAGCGGGGAAAAATGCTTTGGAAAGAGACTGCATTGAGTTCTCAATCAAAGTTCTGAAAAACAGTGATTTCTTATATAACTTTTTGATCGCTTCTTTTTTACCAGCTTCGTCCATGCGGGTAATCGCTGTACCAAATCCGTAGAATCCTGGTACGTTCTGCTTCATTTGCGCCCATGAGCCTACAAATGGTATCGCACGCAGGTCTTCAAACTTCAATCCTTCGTCGCCATTTCCCCGTTTGGTAGGGCGGCTTCCGATATTGGTTTGTCCGTAGAAACGTAACGGCGTCTTTTTATCCAGATATTTGACAAACATCGGATGATTTTTAAGATCCAGATATGACTCGTAAGCCACTTCTGCCATCTCTTCAATCAGCGCTTTGTCATCTTCATTCAGCTCTTCTTCTTTACGGCTTCCCCGGAACAAATGGTTCTCCAGACCAGCTGTGAACAGTCTTTCCAGATTGTACATCGCTGTGGTAACAGTACCATAGTTTGAGCTGATCGTCTGCCCCTGAACCGTCAACTGAATTTCTTTATCCTCAATGTCCTTACCCAGCGACGAGTAGAAGTTGTGGTTATTACCACCACCACGTGCGGGAGGTCCTCCACGTCCGTCGAAGAAAGTAACTTTGATTCCAAACTCACGGGAAACTTTTGTCAACTCTTCTTTTGCAGTATAAATTGACCAGTTCGCTCGCAGGTAACCACCGTCTTTGGTCCCATCAGAAAAACCTACCATAATTGTCTGGTGATTTTCCCTTCCTTTCAGGTGCGCTCTGTAATAGTCGTTTTCATACAATACACGCATGATACCCGGCGCATTGGCAAGGTCATCCACGGTTTCGAACAATGGAACAATATCCAGGTCAAGCTTGCCATTTTTATCAGCAATCAGGTTTTTACCCAATGCCACCACTTCCATTACGTTCAGTGCCGACTGGTTATTACTGATCACATAACGGTGTGCTCCCTGTTCTCCGTTTTTCTCCTGAATTGTTTTGATCGCAGAGATAGACCCCAGAATATCTTTGGTCAGTTCATCTTCATAGTCTTCAATTCGTAAAGGAA
>DASYHR010000523.1:0-2986 GCA_035998385.1 Dyadobacter sp.
CACCCGGCTTTGCCCAACCCCACACGGGAATTGGCTTTTCTCGTTGCAGCACCACGTGGTCTGAAAATAAACGGGCAAGGCTAACCTGTGCAAATGTTGCTCCCGGGGTGATAAGAGCAAGGAGGAGAAGTATTCGAAAAATCATACTGGATGTTTATATACGCTTTAAATAGACGCAAAACTAAATTTTCTACTTTATCAAATAGCAAAAAATCCAAATCTGACTATGAATTTCGTACTGGCTCATAAAAAGATATGCTCCGGCGAACTAACGCCGGAGCATATACTCAACATCTTGAATTAAACTACTTTCTCTGAACTGACCCCGTGATGGTATGGCCTGAGACATCTTTCCAATTATAAACCAATTCTGACCCTTTCGAATGGAGAAAGCGTAATTTATACCTGGATTGTACACTGGACGATTGCTTAACGCCGTTAACCACAAATTCCGAATCCGTCAATCGGTAACTCAGGTTATCTGTAGAAGTAATAATCCCATCCTTTTTAAGCTCAGCATTAAATGCCTGCTGTAGCTTTTCGAATTCATCTCTGGATTTATTCGCTTTCACCCGCTCTGCTTCGGCAGATACTCTAAGCGTCTCCGCCTCCTTTTTTAATATAATGGCATGTTTTCTTAGCTCCTCACTGCTTATACGCAAAGCTTGAGTATCTATCGAGGCGAGTTCCTTTGCCTGCGCCGCTAATAGTTGTGATTCCCGAATCAGGGCATGCTTTTTACCTTGATCAAGATATGCCAGTTCACTCGCTTTAACGGCTTCCACCCGCATGGTCTCGGCTTCTTTTTTCAGCTCAATTGCCTCCTTTCGAAGTTCTTCTGCTTCAACACGCATCTCTTCCGCCTGTTCTCTAAGCTCTTCAGCTTCTTCATTTTGTGTTTTTAGCTCGGCTAATACAGGTTTCAGTTCTTCTTCGAAATCCGAAATCTTATCTGCCGCGATCGTTTTACCATTGATTTTAAGATTTGTGATCTCACCATCCACTTCCGTTATTTCATACCTTTTTTTGTTTTTAGTGATGTGATAGGTGGATGTCTCTTCATGCCCTTCGATCTGGTCCGGCTCAGAAGGAACAGGGATTGTATCCTCAGGTGCTATTGGTGCCGGAGGCGACGGAGGCGTTGGAGGAGCTGCAGGTGCACTAACAGCAACTGGCGGTGGTGGAGGCAGTGTTGGAATTTGTGCATTTTGAAATGCTGCCAAAAGGGCTGCACCGCTTAAAAGGCTCACAGTTACAAATAATTTTTCCATGGCATCTAAAGGTTTGTTGTAGTTATTGATAATACGTTTAATCCTGTACAGCAAATCATTACGTCTTCCTGCAAACGCAACCAACTGCGCAGATTCATTGAGTTTGTATTCCTGATAAACTACAAGTGCATTGACAAATATCTTCTTATCTGATACTGCGGATATGGCAAGATCATCACAGCAGTGTTCCCTTTCCTGACGAACCAGATAAGAAACCCACCACAAGCCCGGATTGAAGAAATAGATACTCTCGGCAAAATTCTGGATCAGATTGACAAGAAAATCTTGTCTTCTGGCATGCGCGAGCTCATGCAGCAAAATTGCTTCAATCTCGGCCTGAGGCAATTGAATGAAAAATCCAACGGGTACGATCACCATTGGCTTCAATATGCCGGTCACGACGGGCGTGATGACTTGCTCAGACTGCCTGAGCAACACCTTTCCCTTGAATCTCAATCTGGCAGAAAGCTCATTGATCCTTTTATCCCAATGACTATCTACGGAGTAAGAGTATCTAGTGCGCAAGCGTTGCACATGCAGAAGGCCAGTGAAGGTTTTAAGACTTTTGGCAAGAAAAATCAAAAACCAAACCGTCACGATAATACCGGCATTTTGAGACAGAAATTGTAAAGCCTGCGAGAAAAACCCGACAGACACACGCTCAGGCGTCATCCTATTCCATTGTATTTGAGAAAGTATTACTTCGGACGACTGCACCATGCTCTCACTCCCCGAATTTGTATCGCTGTACTCCAAAAAGAAAGTAACACAGTTTACCAACACGAAGCTCAGCATCAATACCGAAAGAATATTATATCGGACTGCCGGCCGGACATTTCGTGTTGAAAGAAGCAGAATACCCGCCAATACAGCCAACACGAGGCCCTGCCACAAAGAATGTATGAGCGTCCAGCTGAAGGCCTGAATGAAATCGGAATTCCATGCCGATAGATTGAAATGTTTCATAATCATGGCTAATAGATCTTAAAGTACTTTAATCAATCAAGCTTATTAAGAAATTCCTTTATTTCATCCAGCTCTTCCCTACTGGTTTTTTTGTTGCCAAAAAGTTGCATCACCAGGCTACTCGCCGATCCGTTGTACATCGAATCCACGAAGCGCTCCAGAAGTTGCGTTTTCGTCTTCTGCTCAGCTTCCGCGGGACTGTATACATGCTTCATGCTGCTTTCATCCCTGTTAACAATTCCTTTTTCCGCCATAATCTGCATCAGCTTCAGCGTAGAGGAATATTGCACTGCCCGTTTTTCTTCATTCAATTTGTCATTCACAAAACGGACAGTCGACGGTCCATTTTGCCATAGCACTTGTAGTATTTCAAGTTCCGATTTTGTAGGTTCCATACGTATGAATTCTGATATCGTATCAAAGGTAGGAAATTTTTCGTACGAACAAATATTTAGGTTTAATTTAAAGAAAAAAAATAAATGGCGGAGGTATTGGAAGCTGGAACGACACTAGGATAACGTACTGATTTTAAGTAAAATAAAAATGCGGCATTCGGACGGTGCGGCATCTACTTTAACTTTATTTAACAAAGCTATTCATGCTTCAGCACATAACGACCCTGCGCTTTACCCGCCAATAGTTCCTGCAGCTTCCCGGATAATTGTTCTAACCCGATCACGGTAACCATAGAATGTAATTGTACCGGTTTCCAGCTGTTGGCCAACTGATGCCACACTTTCAGGCGAAGG
>DASYHR010000551.1:0-1777 GCA_035998385.1 Dyadobacter sp.
ATCAAAACTAGGTGGCAACCTGAGGCTTCGGGTGCCAAATCAGCTTAAATTGACGGATGGCAAAGCTATAAATGTAGCCTCGGGACAAAACACCAATGTGTATTACCGCAATGTTGAAGTTGCTGATGCTGTGATTTCGCCGCAAGCTAAAATAGCAGAAACAAATATCAGACAAACATTCCTTTACGACGTGCCGACTCAGGCTGGTAAGTCTTATGTATTTGGAATAGAATGACTTGTAAAAAATTGATCGCTGATTAAGATTCAGAATAATGATTAAAAGATTTATATCCGCAATACTGGTAGCTTCCCTTCTTTACGGGCACACGCTGTTGGCACAGACCACGACCATCGTTAATCCAATCCTGACTGGCTTTTATCCGGACCCGAGTGTGGTTCAGGTTGGCACAGACTACTATCTTGTCAACTCTACTTTCTCGTATTTTCCCGGTATTCCCGTTTTTCATAGCAAGGATCTTAAAAACTGGAAACAGGTTGGCAACGTGATCGACCGCGCGACTCAGATGGATTTCATGGGCGAAAAGCTGACAAGAGGCTTGTTTGCTCCGGCTATCAGCTACCACAACGGAACTTACTATGTTACCTGTACGGACATTGATCACGACGGTAATTTTATTGTAACGGCTAAAAATCCGGTCGGTCCTTGGAGTGATCCGGTTCGTGTTCCGCAGGTAAGGGGTATCGACCCGTCTCTTTACTTTGATGATGACAACAAAGCATATATCATCTACAACAGCGATGCGCCGGATAGAAAACCATTGTACTCAGGCCACAGAACGATCCGCATCTATGAGATTGATCCGGTGAGTTTGAAAGTGATCGGCGAGGAAAAACAACTGGTGAATGGTGGAGTTGATCTGAGCAAAAAACCGGTTTGGATTGAAGCGCCGCACATCATGAAGCGCAATGGCTGGTACTATCTGTACGCCGCCGAAGGTGGAACGTCGGTGAATCATACAGAGGTTGTTTTTCGCAGCAAGTCGGTTTGGGGTCCATACGTGCCCTATGAAAACAATCCGATTTTGACCCAAATGGGATTACCTGATGACAGAAAAGACCCGATCACATCGGCAGGTCATGCACAGTTTGTAGACGGGGCGGACGGTAAAACGTATGCCATTTTCCTCGCGGTCCGTCCGTATGAAGGTAATTTTTACAACACAGGTCGCGAGACATTTATTGCACCTGTGGAATGGAAAAATGATTGGCCCGTTATCAATCCCGATAGCAAGGAAATCAAGTATGAATACACTGCTAATTTCAAAGAGGTGAAGCAAAAAGATGCTTTGCCACAGGCGGGCAATTTCGGGTATACACTAACCTTCGAAAAAAATCTGGATCCGTCATTTTTGTTTATGCGTACGATCGATAGCAGCTCCTTCGCACTTTCAAAAAAAGCGGGTCTTACAATGAAATTGAAACCGGAAACGATCATGGAGTACGGCAATCCTTCCTTCATTGGTAAGCGTCAGCAACATTTGTATTGTACAGCTGAGACAGAAATCAATTTTTCTGCCAAATCAGAAAAAGAGAAAGCCGGCTTGACCATTCTTCAGGATGAGTCCCATTTTTATTTTATCAGCAAGTCGATTCAGGAAGGAAAACCTGTGATTCAGCTCTACAAAGCAGCCTCGGATAAAAAGACTATGGAACTACTGCATCAAATGCCACTGACGGATGATTCCAAACCGGTCAAACTGCGCGTCGAGGCCAAAGGAGATACCTACAGCTTCTACTTTTCAACCGGTTCGGATTG
>DASYHR010000510.1:0-11762 GCA_035998385.1 Dyadobacter sp.
CCACGCATTGGAAACAGAACAAAAAACTGGGTGGTGGTGTGATGGGTGACATGGGCGTATATGCCTTGCAGGGAGCAAGGCTTGCCACGGGCGAGGAGCCAATCAGCGTGATTGCACAGGCATCGACAACCCGTCCCGATATCTATAAGGAAGTTGAAGAGACTATGATGTTTATGCTGGAATTCCCAAGTGGCGCAAAAGCGACATGTCAGACAAGTTTCGGAATCAATATGAATTACCTGCAGGTCAACTATGAAAAGGGATGGCTGAAACTGGAACCTCAGTCCTCGTACTCAGGTAATAAGGGCAGTATGTCTGACGGGACTATCATCAACTTTCCGCTTAAAAGTCAGCAGGCGAAACAGATGGATGAGGACTGCGCCGCAATTATGAATAATACTGATCTGATAGCACCTGGCGAAGAAGGTCTTCGTGATATCAAAGTCGTAGAGGCGATCTATAAATCGGTTGCGACTGGTAAAAGTGTAAAAATATAGACATCAATTGCAAAGCTTCACCGGCGTGCATTTTCATTTGAGAAATGCACGCCGGTTATGATATTCATGAATTAAAAAACAACCTTTTGCCATATTTCCAAAGTAAGGTCATTTTCAATTTTTAATTCCTCACTCTTCACTTTTAATTCCTCATCGGAACCGATACAAATAAGGCGCCTTATTCGCTTTTCCGGTAAACTTCTTCTCCAGGCGTTCGAGCACATTCAGGTCCAGGATTTTCTTCTGGAAATTGCTTCTTAGAAATGTTTTGTTTAAAACCACCTCATAAATTTCCTGCACTTCGTTCATCGTAAATGTCTCTGGAAGAAGATTAAAAGCGATCAGTTTCTGATCCAGGTTCTGCTGCAGACTTGTAAGCGCCGAAGCGACAATCGCATTATGGTCCATAATCATTGGCGGCAGATTTTGAATATCATACCATTCCACCGACTGATCTGTGTCCATTTGTAAGGGGATAACCTTGGTGATATCTACCAGCGCATAATAACCAATCGATACAAATCTTTTGGTGATCCATTCCAGTTCTTTTCTGTTAAAATGTTTGCCTACGGCAGACTCTTCGTTGAGCTCCATAAGCCGATCCCAAAAACTCAGATTACTTCTATCTGTTTCGCCAAAAACCCGAAACTGTTCAAGATAAATGTCTTTGATACCTGTCCGTTCTTCCAGAATCCGTCGCGCAGCCTGATCTATACTTTCTTCCTGACGGACAAAGCCTCCAGGTAGCGACCAGAAGTCGCCTGCGAAAATGAGCTTTGGAGATAATACTTTTAATTGATTCTGACTGAATCCGAAAATGACGCAGTCTATCGATAGTTGTGGGATGTAATCGCTTGCGCGCAAGGATATCATGATTTAGGAATTAATGAACGGGCAATTTACCACAAAAGTAGCTTTTATGCTTCCGGTGTAAATTGTAATATGCAAATATATAAATGAAGAAAAATTATTGTATATATTTTATACAATAATGATTATTAGATTAACTTTGCTTCCGGATATCAAATCAATTTTACAAAACCATGAAATTTTACAAAATAGCAGGGCTGCTGACCAGTTTGTGCCTTATTGTGCTGACTGCTTTTGCTCAGAGTCCTAAACCGAATCTGCTCGTGTTCTCCAAAACGGCAGCTTTCCGCCACGAATCAATAGAAGCCGGCAAAAAAGCACTCTCCAAAATGGGGGCTGAAAAAGGATTTACAGCAACGTTCAGTGAGAATTCGGATCTGTTTACGGAGGCTAATCTGAAAAAATACAATGCGATTGTCTTTTTAAATACAACCGGTGATATTCTCAACAACGATCAGCAGATTGCTTTTGAAAGATATATACAGGCAGGTGGAGGTTACGTCGGAATCCATGCCGCTACTGATACAGAATATGACTGGCCATGGTATGGAATGATGGCAGGTGCCTATTTTCTTTCGCATCCTAGTACACCAAGTAACGTACAGAAAGGAAAATTTACTGTTGCAATGAAAGATCACTGGGCTACGAAAGGCATGCCCGATCAGTTTGAGCGCACCGATGAGTTTTACAGCTACAAAAACATCTCTCCGAAAATCAATGTACTGCTTACCTTGGATGACAAAAGTTTCACAGGTGGAGCTAATCCTGACTTTCATCCGATCAGCTGGTTCCAGGATTTCGATGGCGGACGGTCTTTTTACACAGGGATGGGCCACACGGATGAAACATTTACAGAGCCACTTTTCCTGAATCATCTCTGGGCAGGTATCCAATACGCTGCAGGCGGTACAAACCCCAAAGCCCTGGATTTCACCAAATCGCGTCCTGAAGAAAACCGTTTTTCAAAGGTAGTTTTGGCTGAGAAGCTGGATGAGCCGATGGAGCTGAGCGTGTTGAATGACGGAAGGGTACTTTTTATCCAGCGTAAAGGTGAAGTGAGACTGTACAACAGTAAAACAAAAGAACTTAAAACGATTGCCAAAATTCCTGTCAGCGTAAAATATGTAAGCAAAGAAGGAAAAGAATCGATGGGAGAGGACGGGCTTTTAGGATTGAGCAAGGACCCTGATTTCGCTAAAAACAACTGGATATACCTATATTACTCTGATCCGAAAGAATCGAAGAACGTGTTGGCACGTTTTGACCTGAAAGGTGATGAATTGGTAATGGATTCCAAAAAAGTGATGTTGGATATCCCTACACAACGTGAAGAATGCTGCCACACCGGCGGATCTATTGCCTGGGATAAGGCAGGGAATCTGTATTTGTCTACGGGAGATAATACCAATCCGCACGGATCCAATGGTTTCAGCCCAAGTGACGAGCGGGAAGGTCGCAGCGCCTGGGATGCCCAGAAATCTTCCGCCAACACCAACGATTTGCGCGGTAAAATCATCCGTATCAAACCGCAGGCTGACGGAACTTATACCATTCCTGAAGGCAATTTATTTGCAAAAGGTACAGTGTCGGCAAGACCTGAAATTTATACGATGGGACACCGTAACCCTTTCCGTATCTCGGTAGATCAGAAAACCGGATATTTGTATTGGGGTGAAGTGGGGCCGGATGCGGCTAAGCCGGATTCTTCCCGAGGACCAGCAGGGCATGACGAAGTGGGTCAGGCAAGAAAGGCCGGTAACTTCGGATGGCCTCATTTTGTGGGAGATAACAAAGCCTACAATAAATATGATTTTGAAAAAGAGAAATCAGGTGAAAAATGGAAAGTAGAAGCGCCAACTAACACTTCGCCGAACAACACAGGTTTAAAAACACTCCCGGCCGCAGAAAAAGCTTTCATATGGTATCCCTACGATGCGTCTCCTGAGTTTCCATTGGTGGGAGCAGGTGGTCGTAACGCTATGGCGGGACCTGTTTTCTATTCCGAAGACTTTAAAAATGCGGCGCGTCCGTTTCCTAAATACTATGATGGCAAATTCCTCAGCTATGACTGGATGAGGGGCTGGATTATGTCGGTAACAATGGACAAAGAGGGCAATTTTAAATCCATGGAGCGCTTTATGCCAAGTTATTCTTTCTCAAATCCCATGGATATGGAGTTTGCTGAAAACGGCGATTTATATATGCTGGAATACGGATCCGGTTGGTTTACGGCCAACGATGATGCACGTTTGGTTTACATTGAATACAATGGTGGTAACCGCAAGCCAAAATTGCAGGTGGCGGCCAACAAAATGGGTGGATCAGTTCCTTTCAATCTGAAATTGACCTCGAAAGGTACTGAAGATCCGGATGGTGATAACCTGACCTACTCCTGGAAGATCAGTTCAAAGAATGGTTTCAACAAGGTAATTAATACGCGTGATGCTAATCTGACACTGACTAAAATGGGTGTTTACAAAGCGACGCTGACTGTAAAAGACGGAAAAGGTGGCTCGGCATACCAGTCAGTGGACGTCACGGTGGGTAATGAAGCGCCGGTGTTAAACATTGAGTTGTCTGAAAACAATAAAACGTTTTTTACGCCCGGGAAGGATTTTAATTATGAGGTTAAAGTAAGCGATAAGGAAGATGGTTCGTTGGGCAAAGGGATTGATGCGGAAAGTGTAGCGTTCAATATTGACTACCTGGCGGAAGGGTATGATAAAGTCGCTATTGCACAAGGTCACCAGACTGCCGATGCAGGTGCTCTTCTGGCAACAGGTAAAAAGCTTATCGAAGCCAGCGATTGTAAAGCTTGCCACAGCGTGAGCACCAAATCCATCGGACCATCCTACAGGGAGATCGCCAAAAAATACAAGGGTGATCAATCGGCGGTAGAAAGACTGACCAAAAAAGTGATCGCAGGTGGCGGTGGCGTATGGGGCGAAACGCCTATGGCTGCGCATCCACAGCTTTCAACTGCTGATGCTTCAGAAATGGTAAAATACATTACAAGCCTTTCAAGTGAAAAAGCAAGTTCGCTTCCTTTGAAAGGTAGCTATAATGCCAAACTTCCTGAAGGTGATAAGGGCAAAGGCGTATTCATCGTAAGAGCGGCTTATGAAGACAAGGGCGCAAAAGGCTTGCCATCTTTGAAATCAGAAAAAACGGTGGTACTGCATAATGCCAAAGTAGATGTCCATTCGTTTGACGCATACGAGAACGTGAACAAGATGTCTTTCGGTGGAAACAATCTTTCTATTCCATCTCGATCGGGGGCCTACATGGCGATGAAACAAATGAATCTGAAAGGTATTTCAGAGCTTCTGGTTCTTGCCATGGCACCGAAGGCACAGCTGAATGCAAAGGGCGGTAAAATTACAATTCACCTGGATAGCCCGACCGGCAAGGTAATAGGCGAATCTGAGTTCTTGGAAGCCTCAGATAAAGGTGGTTTCACACCGACTCCAATGCGTATTAAAATCAAATCCGACGCAACGCTTACCGACAAACCACATGATGTGTATGCGGTATTTACCAACCCAAATGAACCAACCGGAAGCCTGATGGTCGTGATGGGAACTGAGTTTATACTGGCAGCAGGGAAATAAATTTAATACTTTCAAACGGCAAATAGCACCCCGATTATATTTGTAAATAAGTTAAATGATGTAACGACCTGGTTAGCACTGCTTGCCAGGTCTTTTGTTTAAGCAGGAATTGATATCGATTTAAAAGTTATTTGTTAGTAATTGTTAATCAATGTGTTATGAGAATTTTAGCTTCTTATCACTTTCTAGCTTACAAAACTAAAATTCTTTCTGCGTTCCATCAGTAGAAAATCAGGGGCTTGTGATTATTAGGGTTTATTTTAGTATTCATCCAAAAGTTAGGGCAGGTGAGCAGCCTGTCCCGATATGAAAGAGCCCATGTTTTACAAGAAATTAGGATTACAAATTGCGCTTGCAGCATTTTGCGCCTGGGACGTAAGTGCCCAGACAGCGGCCACTTATAGTTGGAAAAATCTTCCCAAAATACATCAGCCTGTCTTCAAAAAAGATACCATACGCATTACTTCTTTTGGTGCTGTAGGCGATGGTCATACGCTTAATACGAAAGCCATTAATGAAGCGATCAACACGATCAGTAAAAAAGGTGGAGGCGTGGTATTGGTATCTCCGGGGTTGTGGATCACCGGTCCGGTGATCTTAAAAAGTAATGTGAATCTGCATATACAGGAGGCTGCCACACTTTTATTTACAACAGATAAAACCCAGTACGGACTTGTTGAAGGTTCGTATGAGGGAAAAAGTGCTGCCAGAAATGAGTCTCCGATTTCGGGTCTTAACCTCGAAAATATTGCCATTACAGGTAAGGGGGTGGTAGATGGAAATGGCGATGCATGGAGAGCGGTGCATAAAAGTCAGCTTACCGAAAGTGAGTGGAAAGAGAAGGTGGCTTCGGGCGGCGTTTTGAAGGATGACGGCAAAACATGGTATCCAAGCGAGCAGTTCAAGCAGGCAAGTGTGCAGAATAAAAGTATGCTTCTTACACCTGGCACAACGCCGAAGGATTTTGCGCACATGAAGGATTTCCTCAGGCCGAATCTGGTCGTGCTCAACAACTGTAAAAAGGTTTTACTTGAAGGTGTAACATTCCAGAATTCCGGCGCCTGGTGTCTTCATCCGTTGATGTGTGAAGATCTGACGCTAAGAAATGTCCGTGTAAAAAATCCTGACTACGCTCATAATGGTGACGGAATGGATATCGAATCCTGCAAAAATTTCCTGATCGAAGGATGTGTACTGGATGTGGGTGATGACGCCATTTGTATCAAATCAGGTAAAGATGAGGAAGGTAGAAAACGTGGTAAGCCAACTGAAAATGGCGTGATCAGGAATAATCTGATTTACAAAGGTCACGGTGCATTTGTAATTGGTAGTGAAATGAGCGGTGGAGCGAGAAACATTTTTATAGAAAATTGTACGTTCATCGGGACGGATAAAGGACTTCGTTTCAAATCTGTAAGAGGCAGGGGTGGTCTGGTTGAAAACATATATGCCAGAAATATTTTCATGCGGGATATCGTTCAGGAGGCGATCTTTTTTGACATGTATTACTTTGTCAAATTTGCGACAGACGGAGTTCGCGACATGAGCCCGGTTGTTAATGACGGGACGCCTGTTTTCCGCAATATGCAATTTGAAAACATCGTTTGTAATGGTGCACAGAAAGGGGTTTTTGTAAGAGGGTTGCCTGAAATGCCTATTCGTAACATTGTGATGAAAAACATGACCCTTAGTGCTGATAAAGGGATTGAACTTACGGATGCAGATCAGATCACTTTTGACAATGTACAGTTGATTACAAAGTCAGTAAACCCGATCATTTTCAGTGACAACAGCACCAACGTTTCTTTCAGTGGTATCAACTATGGCAGCAGCGACCTGTTGATTTCGATAACAGGCGAGCGTAGCAAAAATCTAAAAATTGAGAAAACTGATCTGACAAAATCTAAAAAAGTAGCTCAGTTTGAGAAAGGAGCAGAAGAGAAAATTTTGACAGTTGCAAAAGGAAAGTAAATCTGGCCCCATCGTTATTGAAATATGAAATATATCGTAATGGCTGGCGCTTTTACTATGGCTGTGTCCGGAGTACTTGCCCAGCAAACAGCTAATAAAGTTCCGCCAACGGAGGCTTCTATCTCGAAAGTGTGGGTGTCAGATCTGGGTAACGGTACTTTTAAGAATCCGGTGTTGAATGCTGATTACTCAGATCCGGATGCATGCCGGGTGGGAGAGGATTTTTACATGATCGCGTCCAGTTTTGATGCGGTACCCGGTCTGCCGGTTCTGCATTCCAAAGATCTGGTGAACTGGAAACTGATCGGTCATGCATTACATCGTCAGCCACCTATTGCGCATTTTGAAAAAACACAGCATGGGAACGGTGTATGGGCACCAGCAATTCGCTACCACAATGGTGAGTTCTATATATACTATCCTGATCCTGATTTTGGTATTTATCTTACCAAAGCAAAAAATGCCGCGGGGCCCTGGAGTGACCCGGTATTGGTTGAGGGCGGTCTGGGTCTGATTGATCCATGTCCGTTATGGGATGATAATGGAAAGGTGTATCTGGCGCACGGTTGGGCGGGAAGTCGTGCCGGAATTAAAAGTGTGATCACAGTAAAGGAAATGAATGCCGCTGGTGATAAGGTTTTGGATCAGGGTGCGATTGTATATGACGGACATGAATTGGATCCGACTGTAGAAGGGCCAAAGTTCTACAAACGCAATGGCTACTATTATATTTTCGCTCCGGCAGGCGGGGTTTCAACCGGTTGGCAGCTTGTGCTGAGATCCAAAAATGTGTGGGGTCCATACGAGCGTAAGGTGGTGATGGACGAGGGGAAAAGCACGATCAACGGTCCGCACCAGGGAGCTTGGGTAGATACTAAACCTGTGAACGGAAAGTCGGAAGACTGGTTTCTGCATTTCCAGGATAAAGACATGTATGGGCGTGTTGTACATTTGCAACCTATGAAATGGGTAAATGACTGGCCTGTGATAGGTGCCGATCCGGATGGCGACGGAAAAGGGGAGCCTGTGCTGGTATATAAAAAACCGAATGTGGGCAGAACCTACCCGATTGCCACGCCGCCTGAGTCAGATGAATTTAATTCGATTGCTTTAGGCAAGCAGTGGCAATGGCAGGCAAATCCTAAAGGTATCTGGTTGTCTACCAGCAATACGGGATCGCTCAGGCTATATTCTCAGAAAATTCCGGAAGGGGCGGCCAATCTATGGTCGGTGCCGAATGTGTTGATGCAGAAGTTTCCTGCCGAAGAATTTACGGCTACCACAAAACTTTCATTCAAGCCCAATACTAAATTAGTCAATGAAAAAACAGGTTTGGTAGTGATGGGGCAAAGTTATGCAGGATTGGTATTGAAGAGTGAAAAAGATGGAATTTCGCTGGTAAGTGTAGTTTGTAAAAAAGCAATTGATGGTAAACCGGAAAAAGAAGCTACACTCGGGAAATTCAAATCTGGTAAAGATGTCTATTTGAGGGTCAAAGTTGAAAAGAGAGGTTTAGCCCGTTTCAGCTTTAGTCGCGACGGAAAACAGTTTGAAGAGGTTGGAGAAGTTTTTCAAACCGAACCCGGAAAATGGATTGGTGCGAAAGTAGGCATATTTTGCACGCGGGACACACAGATCAATGATTCAGGGTATGCGGATTATGACTGGTTCCGAATAGAGTAAAACAGGTATGTTGATATTTTTCCCGTCGGCTGATGGTTTGTATAGCTCAAACTGTCAGCCGATTTTTTGTACCCGATCTTCAAATCGAACAGATCATTTCTATAGACCAAATTTCTGATACAGTCTGATATTGAAATGTAGCGAGCTGGTTACAAGTCATGGATATACGTTGTTATTGCATTTTTCAATATAAATATTCTAAGAAACGGCAGAATTTGACATAAAATAATTTGTTGTTGAAAATTTATAAATCTACTTTTAGACTATAAATCACTTTTAGTCTAAAAATGAAAATCAAAAGTGAACTGTTAAGGTGTAGGATTTTGTCAGCCGCAGATTGTCTTTTTCAGAAATATGGTCTGAACAAGACCACCATGGAAGACATTGCCAGGGAAGCGGGAAAGGGGAAGAGCACTTTATACTACTATTTCAAAAGCAAGGAAGAGATTTTTGACGCCATTATTCAGGATGAAAAAAACAAATTTTTTGATGAGGCACAAAGGCTGATTGCCGAGGCGCCGACGGCCCGCCAGAAGATGGAGGCATTTTGTAAATCCCGGCTTTTACGTATCAAAGAAGTGACGAATCTGTACGAAGTAATGATCAGTGAAGTTCGTGAAATGCTCGGTAGCGGGCAAATGGCCGACCCAACGTGGAAATACCGTGCCGAACATAACGAAAAGGAAATCAGGATTTTGAAGGGTATTCTGCAGTATGGAGTGGCAACAAAAGAATTCAGGTTTTTTACCGAAAAGGAGCTGGACGTCATGGCGTTTGTTCTGATGAGTGCGAATCATGGCCTGGAACTCGATCTGATTTTATACAACCGTGTCGAAGACGTCGATGGTAAAGTAAACTTTCTGAATGAAATGATGATGGTAGGTATTATGCAGCAGTAATCCTATTTTTTTTGATCAGTAATCGACTGAAAAACAATTTTATTCTATAATTCTAATTATTAACACATCTGAAAATGAATATTACTTTGAAAAGATCTGCTCTTCCCTTACTGGTTAGCGGAGTATTGATCGCCTGTGGACAAAAACAGGAAGAAAAACCAAAAGTTATAGCACCTGTAAAGGTGACTGTACAGCAAATCAATGCCGGTAGTGAGGCAGAACAACTCAGGTACTCCGGTACAATAGAAGCTGAAAATCAGGTTCAGCTGGGATTTGCGGTGCCAGGCACTGTCGCATCAGTATTGGTGAATGAAGGGCAAGTAGTTTCCGCCGGACAACTGCTGGCTGTGCTTGATCCTACCGAATACGACAACGCATTGTTGATCGCGGCTGCAGGTCTTGAACAGGCCGAAGACATGTACACCCGTTTGAACGGTTTGTATGAAAAAGGAAGTCTGCCTGCCAAAGATTATATTGATATCAAGTCAAAACTGGCGCAGGCAAAGGCTAATAGGAACCTTTCCTTGAAAAGGGTAAAGGATACGAAGCTTTACGCGTCTATGTCCGGTATTATTACTTCAAAAAACATAGAAAAGGGAGCGATGGCAGCACCTGGCGCGCCAGCTTTCACAATTATCAATACATCCAAAGTATATGCGAGAGTATCTGTACCTGAAAGTGAAATCGGTAAAATTAACAAAGGTCAATCCGCCAATGTCTCTATTGCAACCATCGGGCAGGAACTAACGGGCAAGATTGCCATCATCAATCCGATGGCTGATGCAGCGACCAAATCATACAGTGTGAAAATACAGTTGCCTAACGGACAGGGTAAAATTTTGCCGGGTATGATCGCTGATGCGGAAATCGCAACGGGCCAAAGTGTGGACGCGATCACAGTGCCGACCAAGGCAGTGATTCGTGATGCGGACGACATTACGTACGTATATGTTGCCAATGGCGAAAACAAAGTTACACGTAAACGCATTACAGCAAGCGGACTGAAGGGAGATGATGTCGTGATTAGCAACGGTCTGCAAAGTGGTGATCGTGTAGTGGTGTCCGGTCAGACCAAACTGAAAGACGGAGCTACCGTTAGTCTCTAAAGTAGCCAGTTGTTTAAAATCATTCAATTATACCATGTAAGTGAGGCTTATGCCTGCCATTTACAGTTAAGCTAACAGCCAATAGCTAACCGCTAATCGCTCGTAAACATGAAAAAACGTACATTAAACTTTATAGAAGCAGCTATGAAGTACAAGCAGGTTACGCTCGTGGTAACCACTTTGCTCGTGCTTCTGGGGGTGAACGCCTTGCTGAATATGCCCCGAAGCGAGGATCCGAAAATTGACATGCCGGTGGGCATGGTCATGGCATTTTACCCGGGAACGGATGAGGTGCAGATGGAAAAACAGGTGACCAATAAAATTGAGCAATATCTGTTTTCGTTTGAAGAAATCCGCAAGGATAAAACCAAATCTGAAACAAAAGATGGTCAGGTTTTTATCACAGTTGAATTACATACCACTGTAAAAGACAGGAAGAAATTCTGGAGTTCTTTACAACATGGTTTGAACATGAACATGGCCGGTGTGCTGCCAAAGGGCGTTTTAGGCCCTATTGTGAATAGTAACTTCGGAGATGTAGTCGCGCAGATGATCACCGTTTCTTCCCCGAACAGAAGCTATGCAGAGATTGAGAAATACCTGGATAATTTGGAAGACGGATTAAAAACCATTCCGACTGTCTCGAAAATCAATCGTTCTGGTGGACAGAAGCAGCAGATTTATGTAACCGTCGACGATTTGAAAATGCGTCAATACGGATTTGATATCTCTGCTATCGTTGGGGCTTTACAAACTCAGAACGTAACCGGCTACACCGGAGAACTTACAGTAGCAAACAATAACGTACCGGTTTTTGCCAGCACGCGCTATAACACCGAAGCGGATGTCGCCAACCAGATCATTTATACCAATCCTAATGGTACAGTAGTTCGCCTGAAAGACGTTGCCAATATCGAAAGACGTTATGAAGAAACATCGTCGTATATACGTGTAGGTGACGATAAGGTGATGATGCTTACTGTCGAGATGCAGCCTGGTAATAACATCGTGGATTTTGGTAAGGAAGTGGAGGCCAAAATGGCACAACTACAGAGTACCTTCCCTGGTGATGTAAAGGTTGAGGCCATTGTAAATCAGCCTGAAGTTGTAGGCAAAAGTATCAGC
>DASYHR010000576.1:0-4621 GCA_035998385.1 Dyadobacter sp.
CAGGGGTTGAAACACATGGCGTCAATCCGAAAGCAATTTCCATTATGGCAGAAGATGGGATTGATATCTCAGGCCACACTTCTAATAACATCGATGAATACAAAGACATTGACTTTGATTTTGTAATCACAGTCTGTGATAACGCCAAAGAACGCTGTCCCTATTTTCCGACTAATGCGAAGAAATTCCATCAGAACTTTCCGGACCCTGGAAAAGCAACTGGCAGCGAAGAGCAAATAAAAGAACAGTTTCGTACTGTACGTGAAATGGTCAAAGCCTACAGTGAGAACTTTGTTAAAGAAAACTTAATATAGTATGTCTGCAAATAATTGTGCCCCTGCGGCAAACCGGAAGAAGCTAGGCTTCCTGGACCGCTATTTAACGTTATGGATTTTTCTGGCCATGGCCATTGGCGTAGGCCTTGGTAATTTTGTTACCTCATTGCCGGATTACATCAATACTTTTTCAAGTGGTACAACCAATATCCCGCTTGCTATCGGCCTGATCCTGATGATGTACCCGCCACTGGCCAAGGTGAAATACAACAAAATGGGCGAAGTATTCCGCAATACCAAAGTAATGACTGCTTCCTTGGTTCTAAACTGGATTATCGGGCCGGCGCTTATGTTTATACTGGCCATTATCTTTCTTCCGAATCATCCGGATTATATGATCGGGTTAATTCTGATCGGTCTGGCCCGGTGTATTGCCATGGTCTTGGTCTGGAACGAGCTGGCAGAAGGCAGCCGAGAATATGCTGCCGGGCTGGTAGCATTAAACAGTGTGTTTCAGGTACTGCTTTACAGCTTTTATGCTTATTTCTTTATTACGGTTTTGCCCCCGTTGGTGGGACTAAAAGGACTGAATGTAAATATTACGATCGCTGAAATTGCTAAAAGTGTAGGCATTTACCTGGGTATTCCTTTTGCTGCCGGAATGATCAGCCGTTTTGGGCTGTCTGCTTTGAAAGGGGAAGATTGGTATGAGAAAAAATTTATACCTGTGATATCACCTATTACTTTGGTTGCGCTTTTAGCTACGATCATGCTGATGTTCAGCTTGAAAGGTGAGCTGATTGTTCAGCTGCCGGGTGATGTGCTTTTAATCGCTATTCCACTGGTCATTTACTTTGCAATCATGTTTTTGGTAAGCTTCTTTATGGCAAAATCACTTGGTGCGGATTACTCACAAAATGCTTCAATTGCCTTTACGGCGGCAGGTAACAATTTTGAACTTGCTATTGCAGTCGCTATCGGAATGTTCGGGATCAATTCCGGCCAGGCATTTGTCGGTGTGATCGGTCCCCTTGTAGAAGTACCGGCTTTGATAGCCTTGGTCAATGTGGCTTTCTGGCTGCGGGATAAATATTACAAAACTGAAACCTCTCATTTATGAAAATTGCCCTTTTTTCAGATATCCATGCGAACCTGCCTGCCTTAGAGGCATTTTTTAAAGACGTTGAAACCCGTGATACCGATGCTATATATTGCCTGGGCGATCTGGTAGGCTATAATATATGGCCCAATGAAGTAGTTGATGAAATCAGAAAACGAGGTATTCCCACCATTGCCGGTAATTATGACTTCGGCATTGGAAGGAGCAGCGACGATTGTGGATGTGCCTATAAAACCGATGATGAAAAAGAGAGTGGAAAAGTATCTATTGCTTATACAAATCAAATTGTAAAGGATGATCCAAGGGCATACCTGCGCACATTACCAGCCCATATTCGACTGGAATTTCAGTTAAATGAAAAGCTGCTGCAAGTTTTGCTCGTACATGGCAGCCCCAGACGCGTTAATGAATATTTGTTTGAAGACCGGGAAGAGAAAAGCATGATCCGGATCATGGAACAGGCAAATGCTGATGTGATGCTTTTTGGTCATACACACAAACCGTATCATAGAATTTTAAATTCAGTTCAGACTGACGGCGGCGATCATTTCCGTCATGCAATTAATATCGGATCTGTTGGAAAACCCAAAGATGGCGATTCTAGAGGTGGTTATGTGATCCTGCATATCCATCAGGATGCCTCCATATCAAATAAGGACAGCATTACGGTAGAATTTATACGTTTTGATTATGATGTTGAAAAAGCAGCCAAAGCCGTAGAAGACAGTATTCTTCCCGATGCTTACGCAGAATCCTTACGGACCGGCAAATGAGAATAGCATTACTATCTGATATCCATGCCAATCTTCCTGCTCTTGAAGCAGTCCTTGAAGATATTGAAAAACAAAAGCCAGATGCAGTTTACTGCCTGGGTGATCTGGTTGGCTATAACGTGTGGCCTAACCAGGTAATTGGATTGATCCGCAAACATGGAATTGCCACCATTGCAGGAAACCATGATCTGAAAGTATCTAAAATACTTTCATCAGAAGGTGAATGCAGCAAAGAACAAAGCAGTAATTATGCTTATAAACTTGTTGGCTCTAAGGAGCGGGATTATCTATTGACACTTCCCAAGCATTTAAAACTCGAATTTGCGCTCAATAATGACAGCCTGAATATGCTCCTGGTGCATGGAAGTCCCCGCAGCATTAACGAATATCTGTTGGAAGATCTGCCTGAGCAATACATGATTGAAATGGTCAGAGAATTCCAAGTAGATATACTTTGCTTTGGCCATTCACATAAGCCTTATCACCGTGTGATAAATTCAGGAGGAAGTGGCAAGGGGCATTATCACCATCTGATCAATACCGGTTCAGTTGGAAAACCAAAAGATGGTGATGCAAGAGCTTGTTATGTCATGCTTACCATTGACCAACAGGCAACTATAACAAGTCCAGACGGTATTCAGGTTGAGTTTATCCGGGTAAAATATGATGTTGAAAAAGCAGCAAAGGCGGTGGAAGTTAGCATGCTTCCTGATGCATTTGCAGATAATCTAAGAAAAGCATTTTAATTCTTCTTTTGTTATGAAAGCTATCGTTTTTTGTACTGCAATGCTTTCTTTGTATTGGGTTAACCGTGACTTAGAAGATTACGGAAGTTCATCTCATGAAATAACCCGGCAGCTAACGGCAATACTTCAATACCCGCAGGTGTTATACAACCAGGGGCAAAGCAGTATTGTAGTAATCCAGTTTCATTTGGGAGAGAGTAGTACTATTGGAAGAGTGAAAGTTTTTTCAGAAAACCAGGATCTCAATTACGATTTGATCCGCCAGTTGACCGGTAAAAAATTACAGCTTTCTTCAGACGGTCCCTACGAAAAGTACACCATTAAATTAAGGTTTAATATGGAGAAGTAAATCCCAACCTGAAATCATGCTTTACCGTTTATTTGAACTCCTCTATGTCTCAAATATTTATAGAGTGTCATTTTAGAAATTTCCAGATCAGCGGCAATTTCATTTACTCCCAATTTACGTTCATTGTATAATGTTTGCGCTAGCATCGCCTTTTTTTTCGCTTCCTTCGAGAGAGGCCACGGGTACGTCCTCCCTTTCGGCCACGCGCACGGGCATCCTCTAAACCGGATTTGGTCCGCTCCCTGATCAGGTCTCTTTCAAACTCTGCCAGGGACGCAAAAATATTAAAGATAACCCGTTGGGTGAAATTATGTAATCTGAATTTTAATATTGTTGATGTTTCTGTTAAATAGGTATTTATTGATATATTGAATCGAAGTCAAGGCTGTTATTTTGGCTAAAATTCGGGTCTTAAACCCTTCAAAACTCTTTGCATAATTTCTTCTGATCATAAACTGATCACACAGTTGTGAAAAAAGTGTTTCGATTCTTTTTCTTGTTTTCCTGAAGACAAAAGGTTGCTTTTTATAATTTTTCTGACGGTCGCCGCGCGATTTATCCTCATTGGAGTCTGTAAACGAATATTAACCGACTGAAAAAGATCTAATTGCTGCTGGCTTGAAATATATCCTTTATCGCCAAGTAACACAGCATCAGATAGTTGCAATTTGACGTCTTCCAGGTAAGCGATGTTATGAACGTTTGCCTTTTGTTATGTCAATTGCGCTAAAAACACCCGTCATTGTGCAAATGCCATGTAATTTATATCCATAGAACCAAGAGTTTTGGGATGCACAATAACCTTTTTCTGGCGCTGTTTCGAACGTTTCCTTACATATCTTAGCCCTTTTATGTCTGGACATTTTACAAATTTCAAGTGGCATAGAATCGACAACAAAGTAGTCTTGAAATTCTACAAAGCTGCGATTAAGATTGGCCCTGATCCGTTCAGTAAGGCCAAATAATTTACGTCGGCGTTTGTTAAATTGACTTCTTTCGAGAATGTTTTCGATAGAACCTTCTGGAATCATTTGAAACAATAGATTTTCACTGTCCAGTGACCGCGCGGCGTCCGCATATACTCAGCGGTTAGACTCAATGCAACAACTTGAAAATCAGTCACTTTAGGTCTTCTTCCCACTTTTCTGCTGTCTACTAAAATGTTTAATGACTCAATAGTCTTAAGAATTCTATTATAATTTTTTACTAATTTTGACATGCATATTGGGGTTTGTTTGACAACTTTAATATACTGAATTTCAGCACATTAACCCAATATGCACCTTTCCTTTTTCTTGCTATTTTATTTCATCCAACGGGTTCAATCTAATTTTATCTTATTCAATTTTCAGGGATTT
>DASYHR010000589.1:0-3265 GCA_035998385.1 Dyadobacter sp.
CCCCACAACCGTTTTCCGGAGGATCCTGAAAATAAAAAACCGGGTGACGAAGACGATGATCAGATTATCAAAGTGAATTAAGCTGACCGACTCCAACCATTAACAACTGATAATTAACCATTAAAACTTAGCGCCATGAACTTTAAAAACATTTTTTGGGGAGTTATGCTGATCGTTGTCGGCGCCCTGTTTCTGATACAAGAACTTACTGATTTTGATTTCGGAAATTATTTGACACCAATTATCATGATCGTTGCCGGTGGTTTATTACTTGTCAAAAACTTCCTTCAATCAGGAACATCCAACCATTCAAATATTTAAATCATGAAGACATCCAGAGGTATTGTTTGGGGTGGGTTGCTTGTATTGTTCGGGACATTCTGGCTCCTGAGAAACATGAATCTGATTCATATTCAGTGGAGCGAAGTATTTCCCTACTGGCCTGTATTGCTTATTCTTGCCGGGGTGGTATTACTGATCTCCCGCACTGCAAGTGGAGCGTCGGGCGGATTGGTAGCGTTACTGATTACACTTGCTGTGTTTGGTGGATTAGCGAATAAAACAAATGATAAGTTCAGTAACCGTAACTGGAATTTTGATTGGGATGATAATGATCGCCATGACAGAAACGATGAGCCTGATCATGACGAAGACGATAACAACGATGATGACAATGCGTACCTGGAAGACCGGAACGGCAAAGATGGAAAGTCCATTAACCGATCATTCCAATACGACATGGAAGTATTTATCGAAAAGGCAACATTCAATCTTGAAGGAGGCGCTGGTTCATTTTCTGTCGACGGAGAATCGGATAAGCTATTCGATGCATCGACACGCAGCACATTTATCGGGTTTCTGTCCAATACATCAGTCAATAAACTGGATAGCAGGGCGACAGTAAATCTGAAAATGGAAGAGGGAAATGTAAAGATCAAAAATGGCAAAATGTCCAATGAGGCTAAGATCCATTTGAATACCAAACCTATATGGACTATCGACCTTGGAATTGGGGCCGGAGAGGGTGATTTTGACTTTTCTAAATACCAATTGGAAAAACTGAAAGTAAGTACCGGCGTGGCTGATATGGATATCAAACTCGGAGATAAATACGCCAAAACAGACGTGGACATCGAAGCAGGTGTAGCGTCGATTACCATTGAAATTCCCAAATCAAGCGGATGTGAAATGCGGATGGATGGCGCACTCAATTCCAAAGATCTGGAAGGGCTCGAAAAAATCAGTGACGGCCTGTACAGAACCAGCGGATATGACGGAGCAGCAAATAAAATCGCCATTAAGTACGAAGGCGGACTTACAAGCTTTAAATTGAAAAGATACTAATTACAGATCGGCCAGCCCGTTTTGTAGTGTTATACAAATGAATATCTTTGCCAGCTATGGTAAAAGGTATTCATTTTTTTGTGCGCCCGGCGCTCCTGTTTCTTTTAAGTTTGAGTTTCCCGGACAGTTTTGGTCAGAAAGCTGACAAAGCACGTCCAACCGGAAAACTGCCGGAAGTGGAACAGCGGATGATCAGCCAGGGACTGGTTAACATACAAGAATTGGACCCGACGATTTTAGTCGATCTGAAATATTCTACTACAGATAACTTTGTGGGTAAAGATGTGTACGGCGACCTCACGCGCGCCTACCTGCAACCGGAGATGGGTGCCCGCCTGGTACAGGCACACAAACTTTTACAGAAAGCCAAACCAGGTTTTAAGTTTTTGGTATATGACGCAGCACGCCCCAATTCTGTACAATATGAACTTTGGAAGGCGCTGGATTTACTAAAAATCCCGGAAGCAAGTAAGAGTCAATATGTAGCGGATCCTAAAATCGGATCGAACCATAATTTCGGCTGTGCCATTGATCTTACGGTTGCTGATAAGAAAGGTGTACCGCTGGATATGGGAACCAAATACGACTTCTTTGGTCCCCTCGCCTATCCGCGTTCAGAGGCTGAAATGTTACGTCAGGGCAAATTGACACCCAAACAAATTGCCAACCGCAAAATTCTGCGTGCAGCCATGACACAAGCCGGCTTCACACAAAATACTACTGAATGGTGGCACTACGACGGAATGTCCAAAAAAGCAGCACGCGCCAAATACGGCATGATTAAATAATATGCCGGTCTGCTTATACACAATCAGGTTTATTATTTCGGGCCGACAGCCGATTGCCGGTTACTGAAGTAGGGGTTATGCCTCAGTCGGTTGTCATAACACAAACTGAGATTATAACCGTGTCTGCGACCGCTCTTGTATTTAGGAATACCGGAATCGAAAGAGATTTCCTATTTTTGGCCCCAAACCAAAAGTACAAAACATTGCACCCAACCGACCCGGATGTCGTCACTGCGATCAGGCAGGGTGATGAAAAGGCATTTGAGCAAACTTTTCGTAAGTATTACGAACGGTTATGCCAGTATGCCTGCTCCTTACTGAAAGATCAGGACGAGGCAGAAGAAGTGGTGCAACATGTTTTTTTCACCATTTGGGAGAAACGTACAGAGCTGGAAATCACACTTTCCCTAAAATCATATTTGTATCGCGCTGTACATAATCATTGTCTCAACAGATTCAAACACGCTACTGTGCGTGAAGCACACCGTGACTACAGTCTTCAATTTTCAGCTCAATCCCATGAAGATGTTACCGACGCCATTCACGCCAATGAACTGGAAGAGCGGATTGAAAAAGCGGTAAGCACGCTCCCCGAGCAATGCCAGAAAGCGTTCCGGATGAGCCGTTTTGAGGAGCTCAAATACCAGGAAATCGCTGATCAGTTAGGAATTTCCATCAAAACAGTAGAAAATCAGATAGGAAAAGCATTGAAAATTCTGCGCATTGAATTGGCTGCATACCTGCCTTCGGTGTTTGTTTCTTTTTATTTATTTATCCAACAACTAATCAAACCGTAAGCATGAATACTCATGATCAAATACCGGAAGAGTTGTTGGTGCGCTACCTTGCCCGAACAGCGTCCGAATCAGAAATACAACAGGTACAAGAGTGGCTGGCGGTATCTGACGAACGTAGACAGGAGTTCGAAGGCTATCGACTGATATGGCAGCAAACAGAAAAAATGCAGCAGAACAAATTCCCTGTGAATACAGATGTTGCATGGAATAAGGTTAAAAGCAGGATGGATGTCGCTGCCTCTGAACAAAACGAGCAAGGCAGGATCGAAAATCTTAACCGCAAATCACTGACTGACAGAAAAAACAAGAAACCTATGCTACTTTGGGCCGCGGCAG
>DASYHR010000608.1:0-5025 GCA_035998385.1 Dyadobacter sp.
AACCCTTGCAGCATCAGCTGAGAACTTCAATGCATTACCTAATAAATTGGAAAAAAGCTGGTTCATCTGCAAAGGAACGGCTTCAATTACAGGTAGTACAGCTGTTGTCACAATCGCACTTTTCTGTTCGATCAAAAACTCGTAGTCTTCCAGTACCTGCTGTAGTATGGTGTTGAGGTCAGTAAGTTCGAAATTGCTTTTCGAACTGGCAATTCGTGCAAAACTGAGCAGGTCTCTGATCAGGTGTGACATCCTTTCTGAAGACCTGCCTATTCTTCTCAAATAGTCGTGTGCCGCGGTATCGGCACCTTGAATATTTTGTTGCGCGAGCTGAGAGAAAACCTGTATTTTCCTGAGTGGTTCCTGCAAATCGTGACTGGTTACATGTGCGAATTGCTCGAGTTCCCGGTTGCTGTTCAGCAGTTGTTCATTGATGTTTTTAAGCTCAGCTGTACGCTGCGAAACATGACGCTCAAGCGTTTCTTCAAGCATTTTCTGATCATGAATATCCGTACTCGCTCCCAGCCAGTTTTCAATTTCTCCCGAGGATCCGCGCTGCGCCACAGCCCGGCTCAGGTGCCACCGGTATTCCCCGTCATGGCGCAGGTAACGATGCTCGTAAATGAAATCCTCGCCGGTAGCCAAAGATTTCTGCCAATGCCGCAGATTGTCTTCCCGCTCATCGGGATGCACCATCATGATCATACCATTGTTTTGTAGTTGGTCATCGGTCAGCCCGGAATATTTCAACACAAAATCATTGTAAAAATTTTTACCGCCGGTTTTATCAATCCTCCAAACCAACTGCGGTGTACTGTTCGCCATCAGCTTGAAACGCTGTTCACTTTCGCGGGCCACTGCTAATGCGTTCATGAGCTCAGTAACGTCATTTGCTACAACCATAACTCCTGTGATGACTCCGGTAATGTCGTGCAGTGGTTCGAAGACAAGATTTACATAAAGCGTTGCTGGTTTTCCATGCCTCAGAATAGGTAGCGGCCACTCGTGGAGCAACTTCCTTTCACCTGAATCAAATACTTCAAGAGCCACTTTTTCAAATCCGTCAGAAGGAGATTGATCAAAAGCGCTGTAAAATGGCGCTCCAAGCACCTGCTCACCAGTTTTCCCCCAATAACGCAACATCATAGTATTGGCCAGCTCGATAATCAGCCGGGGTCCGCGAAAAACACCAATTGCGACAGGTGCGCGAAGGAAAAAATTTCTGAGTTCCGCTTCTGTTTTTTGAGTAATGCTATTGATGCGGACTACCGAACTGACTTTGGAGATAAGTTCACGTGCCATAAAGGGTTTCACCAGGTAATCGTCTGCTCCCCAGCCAAGCCCTTCTACCCTGGCCTCCTCGCCAGCCCTGGCAGATAACAAAATAACCGGAACCCTGATACCTGGTCGCTGCCGAAGTTCAATAAGCAACTCTTTGCCATCCATGACCGGCATCATTACATCACTGATAATTACATCCGGACGATTTACTGCAACCTTCTCCAAAGCATCATGACCGTTCGTAGCAAAATCCACTGTAAAGTAAGGTGACAATAAACGGCCTATGTAAGCGCGCATATCTGCATTGTCGTCCACAATCAATACGTAAACATCCTTTTCAACTGAAAAATCCTGCTCAGAAAGCGACTCATCCGTGGACTCAGCAGGTGGTGAATCAATATTGTCGGCATCCAGCAAACTCATTGCTTCGCGAATAAATGTCTGCCGATCAGGTGAAGCTTTTTTATCTGACTTACCGGAAACGATTTGATCCTGTGCAAGGTGCTGTTTCCCGACCGGCACTTTGACCGTAAATGTGCTGCCTTCGCCAAAAACACTTTGAACACTGATTTGTCCGTGATGCAGATTCACGAGTTCGGAAACAAGAGAAAGTCCGATTCCTGTACCCTCGTGTGTTCTCCCTAAAGTATTTTCCACGCGGTGAAAGCGCTCAAACATATGCGGCAATTCAGTTTCAGGAATACCAACACCCGTATCGCTTACCCGTAAAATAACTTCACCGTCAACCTGTGCTATGTTGACTGTAATACTGCCATCAAGCGTATATTTAAACGAATTGGAAACCAGATTCAGTACTATTTTCTCCCACATGTCAGGATCTACATACACGGGCCCGGCAATTGGCTGTGTTTCGATCATCAACTGCATACCTGCACTTTCAATTACAGATCTGAAATTTGAGGCAAGATCTTCGGTAAGTTCGCCGATATCCACACGTTCGAAAGATGCCTTGACCCTGCCCGCTTCCATTCTACTGAAGTCCAACAAGTTATTAACCAACTTCAGAAGCCGCTGTGCATTACGATATATAGGCTCATAATCTTGCCGAGACAGACCCGTTTCGGGATGGTTAAAGGCTTGCTGCAGCGGACCTAAAATAAGGGTAAGCGGGGTGCGAAACTCATGACTTACGTTACTGAAGAACGCTGTCTTGGCGCGGTCAATTTCTGCAAGTTGCTGCGCACGTTTTTGCTGTTGCTGATAGGCATCTACATTGGAAAAAGCAGTGGATATCGTATTGGCGAAGAGCGCAAAGAAATTCTGATACTCCTGATCCAGAGACCTCGCAGAACTTACGCCTGCCACCACATAACCGTACGGGTGATCCTGCCCGGCAATGGTGATTGGAAAAACCAACGCAGTATGCGGAGACAATTCAAAGGGTCCGCTCCTGGTTTCAGGGAAACGTGTGGTGAGATTGGTAAGCTGGACTGGCCAATGGCCAGTACCCACAAGCTCTTCATCTTTAAAATAAAAGGTGGATCCGCTTAGCCCGGTCGACACCTTCAGCTGAGTAGTATCTGCCAGCTGATCCCTTTCGTACACCTGCAAAAAGGGTACGTCATATTGAAAAGCACTTTGGACCTCAGCGATAATAGTACAGATTTCTTCATTCGATTTCGCATCCGCTGTACGTATTGCTAAATCTCTGAGCACCTGTGTTCTTCTTGCGCTAAGAATCTGGTCGGTCGTCTCAGTGATCGGGTGAAATATGCCACCTACATTACCAGATTCATCTCTGATCGGCGCAAAGGAAAAAGTCATGAACGCTTCTTCAATATAGCCGTATCGGTCCAGCAACATTTGCTGATCTTTGATATAAGTACCCTCTCCGCTCAACCCGCGGTCAAAAGCACCACCCACTACCGGCAAAGCAGTCTCCCAGCAAATCTTGAAGTTTTGTCCCATAGACTCCGGATGCTTGGCTCCGCAGATTGGTCGGTAGCTGTCATTATAAATCTGGATTAACTCCGGCCCCCATGCGATCAATATCGGAAATGTAGAAGAAAGGCAAAGACTAACGCTGGTTCTTAAGCTTTGAGGCCATTCACTAACTGGCCCCAATGCAGTAGACGACCAGTCCATAGACCGGATAAGCGCGCCCATCTGACCACCTCCTGATAAAAATTGTTCTTCACTTTCAATATGCTGCATTATGGTTTCTAGAGGTAGTTCCGGGGAAATCTTATTCAGTAAAGATAAGGTTTAGTTGCCAGTAAGTATGACCCGGGTTCATCTCATGTCATAAACCGGGACGGTTTAAATCAAAAAAAGGCAGACTATGAATTATAATCTACCTTTGAATGACATTATTATTTAACGTTTACATGCCCACCGGCTGGTCAAAACGGTTGGTATTATCTTTCGATTCTGTCCCTAACTTAGCACCAAAGCCGGAAGCTGCAACACCGATCAACAATCCAAAAAATCCGAAGATAGCGGCTTTAGAAGCTGCAGAAGCTGCATCATCCGCCATTTGTCTGGCTTTCGCTTCTGCCTCTTTCTTTGTCTCTTCCAGCTTCACGCGAGCTTGGTTGTAGGTATTAATCCAGTTGTTTACAATTTGCTGCGATTCCTCGCGACTTTTACCAGTTCTTTTCATGACTACATTCACTGCGTCATCACGGTCAATCTGAGACACTGTTTCTTTACCTTCCCTGAAAAGATTTTTGAAGATTCCACCTGCAATGTCGTCCGCATTTGCTGGATCAGATGCGGCGCGCCCGGCCGCATCGCCAGCCTGATCTGCGGCACGGTCTGCTTTCTGCTCCAGACGGTTTGGGTTCAGAGCGGGGTTTCCGGTCTGACGTAAAAGTTTGTTTGCTTCACCTTTCAAATCTGAAAGATCCAGATTGTTTACATCAATCCCATTCGCCTTCATTTGATCCTGAACGGCATTGCCTATACCGGGGGCTGCTGCAGCAACACCAGCGCCGGCAGTTTTTACCAAACCACCTACAAGTCGTCCTGCTCCGCCGATGATACTGCCTATTGTTGTTGTCAGAAAATAAACCGTAAGTAGTGTTACCAAACACCAGGTTAACACCCCGTGCAAAACTCCGTCAAACAGACGAGGTGCACTTGCCAGTCGCCCTGCAACCCAGCTACCTGCAAACAGCGATAGCAAGCTGGTGATAATGTACCAGATCGCACTGCCTGCTCCAAGACCTGCCGCCGGATTTTTTTCCTCAACTACATCTAAAGAACCCAGACCGATACCAAATCCTAAAAGTGACAATAGCATCTGCAGAACGATGGCTACAAGCACACCCGCAAATACTGCACTCCACGAAATTCTCTTCAAATTAATAACGCCGTTCTGAAATCCGGGCTGCTGATAAAGTGTACTTTGTTCCATTTTGTTTTTAGTATGTGTGTGAAAAATATGAGATAAAATTGATAGCATGCTCCGGAGAACCTGCTATCGATTTGTTATTCTAGAATCTTTTCTGAAAATGATCCGCTTTGGATTTGGCTGCGTCCACCGCATCATTAATTCCTTCCTCGGCTTTGCTTGCATATTTGTCAACTGTGTCGCCTGCTTCCTCACCAGCTGATTCGATTGCTTTCCCTGCTTTATCGGACAAGTCTTCTGCCTTGTCCTTGGTCGCATCCCAATGCTTACTCAGCTCACTTTTTGATTGGTCAGCTACATCTTTGAGCTTTTTACCCAAACCTTTACCCGATTTGGTGGTAAAAAAGATCGTTGCACAAGCGCCAATA
>DASYHR010000634.1:0-2831 GCA_035998385.1 Dyadobacter sp.
AAAATGCGCACGGTGATCATTCATAGAGCCGATAAAATTTCAGGGCCATATGAGGGCCGCGTTGCATTGGCGGACCTGGGGGTAGCTCAGGGAGGCTTGATAGATACACCCGACGGCAAATGGTATTCTTACCTTTTCAGAGATTATGGCTCGGTGGGACGTGTTCCTTATCTGGTCCCGGTGAAGTGGGAAGATGGATGGCCCGTGTTGGGCAGTCAGGGAAAAGTACCCGAAACACTCGACCTGCCTCCAAGTAAAGGACTTCTGCCGGGAATCGTCGCCCCGGATGAATTTACACGGAAAAAATCAGATCCGGCTCTGCCATTGGTATGGCAATGGAATCACAATCCCGACAATCAATTGTGGTCTGTAACCGACAGGAAAGGATTTCTCAGATTGAAAACGGGCCGAACAGATACGTCATTTGTGAGTGCAAGAAATACACTTACCCAGCGTACAATCGGCCCTCAGTCATCCGCGTCTGTCTGTATTGACCTCTCTAACATGAAAGAAGGAGACATAGCCGGTTTGGGACTTTTGCAAAAGAACTACGGCTATGTTGGAGTGAAAGCTGGTAAAAATTCGAGCGCGATTGTGATGGTCAGCAACGCAAGTGGTAGGGCCGGGGAGATAGAAAGCATCAGTTTAGACATAAAGAGAGTTTTCTTTAAAGTTGAATGTGATTTTAAGGATAGAAAAGATACAGCCAATTTCTTTTATAGTCTGGATGGAAAGACCTGGAAACCCGTTGGTAAACCCTTCAAAATGTCCTATACCATCCCTCATTTTATGGGCTATCGTTACAGCTTATTCAATTACGCCACCAAGGAAATCGGTGGATATGCAGATTTTGGTTATTTCCGGATCACAAATGCTATTTCTAATTGAAAGACAAGCATTGAGCAATATGTGAATAGCTATTTGTATCAAATTTACCAACCACTAAATACCCTTTGTAATACGATGAAACGACTTTTATCTTTTGGGGCAGCACTGATGCTGCTTGTCTTCACCGCCAATTCTCAGAACATTTTAAAAGAGATGCCTGCAGGCTACGATGCTGTACAGAGTGGTGCGCCAGCCGGGAAAATTGATACGGTTCAGTATCAGTCCAAGACGGTAGGAAGTAAGCGTAAAGCGTTGGTCTACACGCCTCCGGGATTTAACAAAAAGAAAAAATATCCGGTCTTGTATCTGTTGCATGGTATTGGTGGTGATGAAAAAGAATGGCTGAAAGGTGGAAATCCGCAGTTAATTCTGGATCATTTGTATGCGGAAAATAAGATCCAGCCGATGATTGTGGTAATGCCCAATGGCCGTGCGATGAAAGATGACCGCGCTACAGGAAATATAATGGCTTCCGATAAAGTGGCTGCATTCGCAACCTTTGAAAAAGATCTGCTCAACGATCTGATCCCATTTATTGAAAGTAAATATCCTGCGCTGAAAGACCGTGAAAATCGTGCGATTGCAGGATTGTCTATGGGAGGCGGTCAGTCGCTGAATTTTGGACTTGGTAATCTGGATCAATTCGCATGGGTTGGAGGATTTTCTTCAGCGCCTAATACAAAGGTTCCCACAGAGTTGATGCCAAATCCGGAAGAAGCCAAAAAGAAGTTGAAATTGCTTTTCATTTCTTGTGGTGACAACGACAGACTGATTACTTTCAGCAAACGTACACATGATTACATGTTCGAAAATAACGTTCCTCACATCTATTACATTGAGCCTGGAGTGCACGATTTTAAAGTCTGGAAGAACGGATTGTATATGTTCGCACAGTTCTTGTTCAAGCCTGTTGATACCAGCTCTTTATCCAAGTACACCATTTTGGGCACGCGCGCGGAAACCAACATCCGATCAGCTCAGTATCCGCAGATTTTACCAGACAACCGGGTTGTGTTTCGCGTAAAAGCGCCAGGCGCTCAGAAAGTTCAGATTGACCTGGGTAAGAAATATGAAATGACCAAAGATACGGGGGGCTTCTGGACTGCCACAACGGATTCGATTGGTAAAGGATTTCATTACTATTCACTTTTAATTGACGGTGTTGCATTAGCCGATCCGGCAAGTGAGACTTTCTATGGAATGGGACGGATGGCAAGCGGCATCGAGATCCCATACAGAAACGGGGGTTATTACGCGCAGAAAGATGTAGCGCATGGAGACATACGGGTTAAAAAATACCTTTCAAAGGCGACAGGAATCTGGCGCGAAATGTATGTATACACACCGCCTGGCTACGACCAGTCAACCGAAAAATATCCTGTACTGTACCTTTTGCATGGCGGAGGTGAGGATCAACGGGGTTGGGCTACTCAGGGGAAAACAAATCTTATTCTGGATAATTTAATTGTAGAAGGCAAAGCAAAACCTATGGTCATTGTGATGCTTGATGGCAATATGGGCGGCACAGGTGGTATAGCCGGATTTAACGAAGGTGTACTGAAAAGCTTTGAAAATGAATTGAAATCGGGAGCTATTCCATTTGTTGAAAGCACATTCCGTGTACAAACAGATGCAAAAAACCGGGCTTTGGCGGGGCTGTCGATGGGTGGCATGCAGACGCTTTATGCCGGAATACGTAACTCGGAAATGTTCTCTTCTTTGGGTGTCTTTAGTTCAGGATGGTTTGCAAATAATACTGCCCTTACTGCTCCGCAATACGAATTCATGAAAAACAATTCGGATAAGATAAACAGCAATATCAAAAATCTCTGGATATCAATGGGCGGTCAGGAAGACATTGCGTTTAACAATTGCAAGATCATGCGCGCCAAGTTCGATGAGCTGGGTGTGAAATATGCCTACAGCGAATATCCCGGCGGACA
>DASYHR010000658.1:0-6239 GCA_035998385.1 Dyadobacter sp.
AAATCCATTAACTTTGCAATACAAAGTACTTTAAAAACGAAACTATGCTACCAGTTACACTGCTTCGGTATCTACAAAACAATCAGAAAATTGCCCTTGTAGCGGTCATCTCCTTTGCGTCTGTAGCCTTGCTGGCTGTACGCATATTGGCTACTCAACATCTCGGTTTCATATTCCTGACCTGGAATTTGTTTTTGGCCTGGGTGCCACTGCTCTTTATGAAATGGGTATGGGAAAGAGAAACCGTCACCTCTGCCCCGCTTTGGCTACTTACCTTTTACTTCGTGATATGGCTACTTTTCTTTCCGAATGCGCCCTATATCATCACCGATCTTAAACACCTCCGGGGCGTGCCGGAAGAAATGCTCTGGTTCGACTCACTACTGATTTTCATGTTTGCCGTATCCGGATTTCTGGCGGGGCTTTATTCTGTACGCATTTTGCATCGGGTCGCACTCAAACGCTGGAATGCACAAGCAGCCTGGGGACTTATTACAATATCTATGATTTTGAGCGGATTCGGGGTCTTCCTCGGCAGATATGGAAGATGGAACAGCTGGGATGTTATGACGCAACCGGATGCATTACTCCGGGGAATTATGGCCAGTCTCCGCGATCCTCTCGCCATAAAACATACAGTCGTATTTTCGTTCGTGCTCATGTTGTTGTATTTTGCGTTCCATTTTTTCGCTGAACTCAAACATTATGAATCAACCCGTAGATATTCGTAAGGCCATTCGCAGTTTCCGATACGCCGGAATGGGTATTTATAGTTTGTTCCGTTATGAAAACAACGCGCGCATACATCTGATCGCCTTTATTATGGTGGTAATCGCGGGAATTTTCTTTGGAATATCAGCGACAGAATGGTGCATCATTTCAATACTGATAGGGCTGGTTTGGTCGGCCGAGGCGATTAATACGTCCATTGAAAAACTCGCAGATGTAGTGTCTCCGGGTTATCATCCATCCATCAAGGACGTGAAGGATCTTGCTGCAGCTGGTGTATTGATACTGGCATTGGTAGCTGTGGTGGTTGGCTGCATCATTTTTATCCCCAAGATTCTGGCCCTGTTTGCCAACGGATTGTGACGAACTATATGGCAGAACTTCTGCCAACCTACACTATGCCAACTCAACTGATACTAACTTCCCTGAAAAGACAATACAGCTCTTCGCGTAAAGCAGCATTTAACTTCTACACGCAGGAGCGCAAATTCTGGACATCCCTGGTTGCACTCATTGTTTTCTTGATCGCGGTTTCAGGAAACACGCAGGCGCAAATTGTGTCTGACACACTGGGTACACCTTTGAAAAAGTGGTACGACAAGGAGACAATTTATTTGCAGGGAAGCAATCGGTACGTTAAAAATAATATGATGTATGCGGGTCAAAAATCCCTTTTAAGAGAATTTTCAATATCAGAAGGAGGATTGCAGCTATACCTCAAATCCAGACGAACGCGTAACATCGGTCTGGCTATTTCTATTGCCGGGTCGGCAGGAACAATTGTTTCCCTTATTACCGGCAACCGGGATCATCTTCGAAAGTTTTTCTGGGTTTCGCTCGGATCGGGTGTAATTTCGTCTGCTGTCACAATGCAAGCCAATAATCAGCGGGATCAGGCGGTGTGGCTACGGAATCGCGATGCCGTGTTTTTAATAGATGCAAACAATTAGCTGCAAATGGCAGTGTATGAATGAATTGGCTACAAAATTTCAATAAAATATTTGAAAGTAAAATCAGGCTGGGATTGATGTCAGTGTTGGTTGTGAATGAATCTATGAGTTTTAATGAACTGAAAGATTTGCTGGAACTCACTGACGGCAATCTGGCATCACATCTCCGGGCATTGGAAGATGCAAAATATCTGGATGTTCAGAAACAGTTTGCAGGACGCAAGCCACTGACTACCTACCGCTCCACTGACATCGGACAAAAAGCTTTTGCTGAACACTTGTCCGTTCTGGAAAATATGATCCGGCAAAGTCTGGCCAATTAGGTAAGCTTCATATTATTTTGAAAACATGTACGTATCAGAACGGCGCTTCGCACCTTCAACGTGAAGGAACAAAGCGCCGCTTTACTTTCTTTAATCAGGACTGGTGATGATCAGAATTTAACAGGAACCGAGAAACCCTCTTTATCCCATTGAAAATCAACAGACTTGTCTGTAACAGTAAAAGTAAGTTTCTCCTGAACTGTTGTATATTTCTTTGCAGGAACAGTTACCTTCAGCACATCCTTGTCTTTATTTTTATCATATTCAAAAGCGCCTGATTGCCCTAAAACGCTGTTCAACACAATGGTCCACTGCTTTTCGCCGGGAATAGTAAAAAGGCTGTAAGTACCTGCTTTCACAGCTTTTCCACCGAACATCCCATCTTTTTTGAATGTAATTTCAGTCGATTTATTAGCGCCTGTTCTCCAGATCACGTCATACTTTTCAAGACTCTGGCTGTCTTTTTTACCAAAGATCAATCGATCTTTTTTTGATGGCTGTCCGTAAGAAACGCTTACGTTCGCTCCATCAGCGGTAACTCTTGGACTCCCTTGCGCCAGCGCTGTTGCAAAAGCAGCAAATACAAATAACAATGATAAGAATGTTGTCTTCATAAAATTTGCAATTAAAAATTTGGTGGTAAAAAAACAGTTAACGACAGACATTGGTAAAAGTTGTGAAATGGTAGTAAGTAAAATAAGCATTTGACAAAAACCATGTATTTTTGAAAAATGAGCCAGTTAACTCCACCCGTACGCAACAATTTTTTTGACACACCTATTGAATTTCTCAAGGGCGTGGGATCACAGAAAGCTGCCCTGCTCAATCAGGAATTAAGCATTTTCAACTTCGGAGATCTGATACAATATTACCCCTACCGACACGAAGACCGCACCATTTTCCACAAAATCACGGAACTGAACGAACAGATGCCCGCGGCTCAGATTAAGGGACGTCTGAGAGAATGGAGCCTGGTTGGAGAGGGAAGTAAAAAGCGGCTCGTCGCTGTTTTTTCAGACGGCACCGGTGTGATGGAGCTTGTTTGGTTTCAAAGTATCAGTTGGTTTGAAAAAAATCTGCGTCCCGATGCGGAGTACATCGTATATGGAAAACCCATCTCATTCGGCCATAAATGGAGCATCACCCATCCGGAGATCGACCTGCTTACTGCCGAAAATGCACACGGAGGCTACTGGCAACCTGTTTATTCGCTGACCGAAAAACTGAAGCGTAAATTTATTGACAGCAAAGCCATCAGCAAAATGATGAGAACTTTGCTGGAAGTATCCCGCCCTCACCTTGCGGAGACCTTGCCGGCCGAACTCATTCAAAAGTACAGGATGGTTTCAAAGGCTGATGCCGTATGGAATTTTCATTTACCGCAAAGCGACGCGTGGCTGCATCAGGCACAACGGAGGCTTAAATTTGAAGAGCTTTTTTACAATCAGTTTCGTTTACTGAAAAACAAACTGCTGCACAAAACTGAATTCCCCGGACTTGTCTTTGACAAGGTCAATCTCGTGAAGGAATTTTACGCCCATCACCTGCCTTTTACGCTCACGGGTTCTCAGGTAAAAGTATTACACGAAATACACGAAGACCTGAAAAAAGGAAAACAGATGAACCGTCTTTTACATGGGGATGTAGGTTCGGGCAAAACCATTGTGGCGTTTATCACAATGCTTTTTGCATTGGACAACGGTGCGCAGGCATGCCTCATGGCGCCTACCGAAATCCTGGCCGATCAGCATTATCAGGGACTGAAAAAATTTGCAGATTCGCTTGGAATTAACATTGGTAAATTAACCGGATCAACAAAAAAGAAAGAGCGTGATGTGATCCACCGCGAATTGCTGGATGGTTCTATGCAAATCATAGTCGGTACGCACGCGCTCATTGAGGATATTGTTCAGTTTCAAAATCTGGGACTTTGCATTATTGACGAGCAGCACCGTTTTGGTGTGGCGCAACGCTCTAAACTTTGGGCTAAAAACAGCCGCATCAATCCGCATATTCTGGTTATGACGGCCACCCCTATACCACGTACACTAGCGATGACTTTATACGGCGATCTGGACATTTCGGCCATTACCGAACTTCCGGCAGGCAGGAAACCAATCCGAACTGTTCATAAATACGATGCACACCGTTTGTCCGTTTTCGGATTTTTGAAAGATGAGATTGATAAAGGCAGGCAGATTTACATGGTATATCCGTTGATTGAAGAGTCCGAAAAACTGGATTTGAAAGACCTTATGGATGGCTATGAAAGTGTGGCCCGGGCATTTCCGGGTGTTCCGCTCAGTATACTGCATGGAAAAATGAAGTCGAAAGACAAGGATTTTGAAATGCAACGCTTTGTAAAAGCAGAAACGAAAATAATGGTTGCTACCACGGTGATTGAGGTTGGTGTAAATGTACCGAATGCCTCTGTAATGGTGATTGAAAATGCGGAACGTTTCGGTCTCTCCCAGCTTCATCAGCTACGCGGAAGAGTGGGACGGGGTGCCGAACAATCGTATTGCGTGCTGATGACCGATTACAAAATCAGCAAGGATACGCGACTGCGTATTGAAACTATGTGCAGAACCAATGATGGATTTGAAATTGCAGAAGTGGATTTACAGCTTCGCGGGCCGGGCGATATCACAGGAACGCAACAAAGCGGACTGATGGATCTACTTATATCGAATCTGGCTCAGGATGGAGAGATTCTCAAGGTGGCAAGACTTTGTGTAGAAACGATTTTGACAAATGATCCGGATCTTCAGCAGCCGGAAAATGCTCCTATTCAATTGCATTTAAGCAAAATCAGAAAGGAACAAACAAACTGGAGCCGAATCAGTTGAAATGATATGCCCATAACAGTAAAAGATCCCAAAGGTACCGGCACCTTCGGGATCATTTACTTTATCAAAATCACAGAAACTATTCCGCGGTTATTTCATATATATCTCCTGAAAATTCGAAAGTTTGCGGGCGTGTCACATGAAGTGCCGCTCCAAGCGATGTGGCGTATGGCAGATCCGTCGCATACACAGAATGGTTCGGAAAATTCTTCGCAACCAATTTGGTAAAAATTGGATTTTTAGCAAAACCACCGTCTACATAAATAGACTTTACGTCATTGATACCAACCAACTGAAGTGAAACTGTCAGCATATCGGTTAATCCTTTAAGCAAGTGGTGGTAGGCAGTTTCTGCAGAAGCAAAAGCACTCACCTGCCATTCTTTGGTATTGGCTTCAGGGAAAGGCCCGTTACCGGTCATACAAGCCGTATAGAACGGAGGTGCATCTGTTTTCAGATACTCAGCGTTATATGCCACCTTTTTATAAAAATCAGGTTCCACTCTGAAATACTCAGCAATGCGGGCTGTCTGGTAATCGTGCTCGCGGCCCAGGAATAAACGTGAAGCAGTTACACCACTTCCTTCCGGAGTCAGATAGTTCATGCAATCGCGTTCCAGTTGGTAATAGGTCAATGGCTTCGCAGAGAATGAGTTAAAGTTGATACACCATGTTCCGGTTGAGAGCAACACAAACGGTTTCTTCACAGCCATACGATAAGGCACCAGCGCCGACGAACTGTCGTGGAGACCAAATCCTGACTGAATACCTTTTTCTCCATGACGGTAAATAAAGGACGAAGAAGCCAGTACAGGCGCAAATTTTTTGTGAATTCCTTCAGCCTTTACCCACTCATGATAATCCCACATTTCGAAACTCCAAAGTGCAGTATGGCAGCCGATTGAAGTGTAATCACTTACTTTCCTATTCGTAAGCAGATATAAAATGTATTGAGGCAGGTGTAAAGTCGTAACGATTTGTTTGTAAACATCCGGCCTTGAATACTTCAGCCAATACATTTGCATACCGGAATTAAGCATACCCATCGCTGGAGAACCCGTTTGCAGCGAAAGCCTTGTGGGCTCGCCGTAAGTGCTGTAAAATTGAGTTAAAAGCGCATCCGGAAAAGGCTTGAGATAGGAATAAAGTGGCGTAAGTGGCTTGTTTTCACCATCAAGATGTACCAGGCTTGCACCATAGGCAGCCACATTCACAGCCTTTATATCATACGCAGGATTATTGAGCAATGCTGCCCAACGGTCCTGTACCCATTTTGTCAATAATGTGATATCCTCCGTCGGGAATCCGTCTTCATCCGTAGTTTCCGGAAGTGACTCAGAGAATTCTTCTACTATCTGATAGTTTTCATCAAAAAGTACATATTTCTTA
>DASYHR010000660.1:0-1508 GCA_035998385.1 Dyadobacter sp.
GACTGCCTGGGTTTTTTACTTTTGAAGATTGGTCGGAATATATCTGAGATACCAACTCTACTTCTTCTCTTTCATCACCAAAATACCCTGCAACGCCATATCGGTCATTTCTGCTTTAGGCTTAAATTCAGGTGTGTTCATATACTCCATCAAGCTGTAACGAAGCTGGCGGGCAACAGGCCTACTGTCTAAATCTTTGCTGATATCGAAACTGCATACCAGCAATTTCCCTTTGCCGACGTTGGCTTCGAATACATTGGCAAGTTGGCGGTTGTTGGCAAAATTATCGATAGAGCGCACAATCGGCGATATGGCGTTGTCGGGCAGAACGATAGCCGTGGACCTTGTCGCCAGCTCCCACCATTGCCAATTGGTATGGTAGTCGGTAGGGAAAGATTTGAACGCGGCGTGTTTCGGATCACACAATAAACCCATCGCTCCGGCCTGCTCCGGGAAATGCACCGGACTCCAGAATACCGGCACAAACTTACCTTCTATACCTTTCAGCTGCTTGTAATCCGGGTTGAGCAATACCGTCTTCCCATCTGCCAAAGCGCGCTGTGCTTCCTGCAACGATTGGGTAAATACAACATCGGTTTTGGGCTCATCCAACTTTTCAGGATATACCCAGATATGCCAGGAATTCACAACCGGAGTATTTTTAAGTTTCAATGAAAGGGTCAGTCGGGTTGCTTTTTTGACAGAGGCTAATTTGACATTAATCTCTCCCAACCCGAAACCATTACCCACTTCTATGGCAGTCGTTTTTAAGTTTCCACCAGCGATTTGTTTGCCGGAATCATCCGTCAAAGTCCATTGTGGTATCACATTTTTCAGAGAAGATGCGCTGAAATTGGCAAGTTCTGCCGTTGCACAGAATGTCTCCTGATTGGTGTAAACCGCCTTATCAAACCTCAGAAGCGGTACAATTGCCGAGCAAAACTGACGGAACTCTTCGGCCGACAAAATTCCTTTGCTATCCCAGAACGCATCCAGCAAACCTATATCCGCCGTTCCTTGTCCGGGAAAATCGTGCAAATCCAACAGTTGAATCCCACTTGCGCCTTTTGTGCGCAGTATTCTTTCCAACTCTTCTTTGTACAAGATCGCCGCCAACTTGCCACTGGACTTCACGAAAGAATCAGCATAAGGCAACAAATTCTTTTTCTGCAAATCATCCCGAATAGCGATCAGATTGTTCGGCACCAACACACCCATGTACTTGCTGATCTCCTGAATATTGGGATACACCGCATACTGCCCGACCTCATGCGTTACCAACGGCACAGGAAGTCCTTCTACTGAGCTTGTATAATCCTCCTTAAATGAAGGAGACTTTTGATTGAATATCCCCTGGCCTCTCACCCAGCCCAGTTTGGTTTGTTGTGTAATAAAAATATCATCTTCAGGTTCCGGCCAGCTGCCATGCGGAGCCTGGAAACTGTACGTAGTAGTGGCATAAAGATGGCGGGAGTCGTCCTTTTTCAAACGCGCGACCAGGTTGTTCA